>JAOUJD010000020.1 GCA_029883565.1 Burkholderiaceae bacterium | reverse complement strand
CGCGTACTGCGCGGCGGTCGAGGAACTGATGGACGTCGAGATCACGCCGCGCGCCAAGTACCTGCGCACGCTGCTCGCCGAGTACTCGCGCATCGCCGACCACATGACCTGCATCGCGGCGGGCCTGATGGAACTCGGCGCGATGACCGCCTTCCTCTACCTGGTCTCGATCCGCGACTGGATCTACGAGCACATCGCGCAGGTCACCGGCGCCCGCGTGACGTATTCGTACGGCCGCATCGGCGGGCTGGCGCGCGACCTGCCCGACGGCTGGATCGAGCGCCTGCACTGGATCCTGGGCCAGTACGACGACTTCGTCGGCCGCGTCCACGGACTGGTCGACCGCAACCGCATCTTCATCGACCGCATGCGCGACGTCGGCGTGATCAGCACGGCCGACGCGATCAGCTACGGCTACACCGGACCGATGCTGCGCTCGACCGGGGCGCCGCGCGACCTGCGCAAGGACACGCCGTACCTGGCCTACTCCGAACTCGACTTCGAAGTGCCGGTCGGCATCAAGGGCGACAACTACGACCGCTACTTCGTCCGCATGCGCGAGATGGACGAGTCGGTGCACATGATCCGGCAGCTCGTCGACCTGCTGGCCGCCTGCAAGGGGCCGCTGAACGTCGACGACCGCCGCTGCACGTTCCCGGAGAAGGAACACGTCTACAGCGAGATCGAGTCGCTGATCAACCACTTCAAGCTGGTGATGGACGGGCCGCGCGTGCCGGCGGGCGAGGTGTACGTCGCCCACGAGGGCGCCAACGGCGAGCTCGGCTTCTACCTGGTCAGCACGGGCGAAGGCACGCCGTACAAGGTGCACGTGCGGGCGCCGTCGTTCGTCCACATGGGCGGCGCGCACAAGATGCTCAACGGCTACCAGCTCGCGGACCTGATCCCGACCTTCGGCTCGATCAACATGATCGGGGGGGAGTGCGATCGATGAGCGCCGTGCTGATGCCCGTCGTCGAACGCCTGATCCCGGAGTTCGAGAAGCTGAAGAAGCGGATGCCGCCGAACTTCGAGTCGACGCTGGTGCTTCCGTGCCTGCGCCGCGTCCAGGACGAGCGCGGCTACGTCGCCGATGAGGACATCGTCGCCCTTACGAAGTACCTCGGCGTGCCGCGCATGCAGATAGAGCAGGTGCTGTCGTACTACACGATGTTCCGGCGCAAGCCGATCGGCCGCTGGCACCTGCAGGCGTGCCGCAACGTGACGTGCTCGATGCGAGGCTCGGAGCGCCTGATCGACGCGCTCGGCCGCAAGCTCGGGGTCAGGCCGGGACAGACCACCGCCGACGGCCGCTTCACGCTGTCCGAGGTCGAGTGCCTGGGTTCGTGCGGAACCGCACCGGTCGTGATGGTCAACGAGGCCTATCACGAGAACCTTTCCATCGAGAAGCTCGACGAGCTCCTCGGTCGCCTGAGCTGAGAGGACCGCGACCATGCCCGGCACTCCGCTCCTGATGACATTCCCCGTGACGGCGACGTCCCACCTGCTGTCCGAATTCCGCGCGCGCGGCGGGTACGCGGCGCTCGAAAAGGCGCTGACCACGATGCAGCCCGGCGACGTGACGAAGGAAGTCACGGCCTCGGGCATCCTCGGCCACGGTGGCGCCGCGTTCCCGGTTGGCCGCAAGTGGGCCGTGATCAAGGTCGCCGACGGCCAGCCGCACTACCTGTGCGCCAACGCCGACGAGGGTGAGCCCGGCACGTTCAAGGACCGCTGGGTCCTCGAGAACAATCCGCACCTGCTGATCGAGTCGATGCTGATCTCGTCGTACGCGCTGGGCGTGCGCAACGCGTTCGTCTACATGCGCGGCGAGTTCGACCTGCCCTATCGCCGCCTGCAGGCCGCGATCGAGGAGGCTTATGACGCCGGCTACCTCGGACGGAAGCTGTACGGCACCGAGCACGCCACCGACATCGTGATCATCCGCGGCGCGGGCTCCTACGTCTGCGGCGAGGCGTCCGGTCTGCTGACGTCGATCGAAGGCAAGAAGGGCTACCCGCGCAACCGTCCGCCGCGCCTGACCGTGAAGGGCCTGTACCAGCGCCCGACCGTGGTCAACAACGTCGAGACGCTGTCCAACGTCGCCGGGATCATCCGCATGGGCGCCGAAGCGTTCCGCAAGGTCGGCACGGCGAAGAGCCCGGGAACGCAGCTGGTGTCGATCTCGGGCCACGTGGTCAAGCCGGGTGTGTACGAGATCGAGCACGGCTATCCGCTTTCCAAGTTCATCTACGAGGACTGCGGCGGCATGCTGGGCGGCCGCAAGCTCAAGGGCCTGATCCCGGGCGGCATTTCCGCCAAGGTGCTGACCGGCGACGACTGCAAGGACCTGACGTACGACCATGGCTCCTTCGACAAGGCCGGCTCGGCGCTCGGTTCCGGCGGCATGATCGCGATCGCCGAGGGGACCTGCATGGTGCGGCTGCTGCAGGTGATGCTCCGCTTCTGGCACCACGAGTCGTGCGGCCAGTGCACGCCATGCCGCGAAGGCATGGGCTGGATGCACCGGATCATCGACCGCATCGTCAGCGGCCAGGGGCGGATGGCCGACATCGACCAGCTGATCGCGATCTCGGACGCCAACGACGGCACCACGGTTTGCGGCATGGGAGACGCGGCGGGCTACGCGACGGTCGGCTTCATCGCCAAGTTCCGCGACGAGTTCGAATACTTCATCCAGCACAAGCGCTCCAAGTACGGCGGTGTGCTCGAAGTCGGCGCTGCCGAGGTGGCCCATGCCTGAGTTCTTCATCAACGGCCAGCCGGTGCACGCCGAACCCGGCCAGACCGTCCTGCAGGCCGCGCTCGCCGCCGGCCACTACATCCCGTACTTCTGCTGGCACCCCAACCTGTCCGTCGCGGGCAACTGCCGCATGTGCATCGTCGACGTGGAGGACGGCAAGGGCGGGACGTGGTCCGACATCGCCTGCAACATGCCGGTCGACGAAGGCATGAAGGTGCTGACGGAAACCGAATCCGTGCAGAAGCGACGCAAGGAAACGCTGCAGCTGATCCTGCTGAACCATCCGGTCGACTGCGGCATCTGCGACAAGGCCGGCGAGTGCATGCTGCAGGACCAGCACTATGACTACCACGGCGAGCGTCCGGTGTCGTTCGAACCCAAGGTCACGGCGACGAAGTTCCACTCGCTGTCCGAACGCATCGTCATCGACAACGAGCGCTGCATCTGCTGCTCGCGCTGCACGCGCTTCACGGCCGAGGTGTCGAAGTCGAACTCGCTCGCGATCCAGTTCCGCGCCGACCATTCGCTGGTGCGCGCCTCCGAGGACGGCGCCTTCGAGCGGGACGCCTATTCGGACAACGTGATCGACATCTGCCCGGTCGGCGCCCTGCTGTCGAAGGACTTCCTCTACCGCTCGCGCGTCTGGTACCTGAAGCCAACGCCGTCGGTGTGCCCGGGCTGCGAGCGCGGCTGCGCGGTCAACATCTGGCACCGCAAGCCGGAGTGGAAGCTCAACGCGCTCGACCCGCGCCGCAACGCGTCGATCGACCGCGTGACGCCGCTCGAGAACCCGGCCGTCAACGGTCCGTGGATCTGCAACAAGGGGCGTGACCTGGCGAAGATCCTCGAGCGGCCGCGCGCCGAGCAGGCGCTGCTGAAGGGCAAGCCGGCGGAACTCGCCGCGGCCATTGCGCAGGCGCGCGACCTGGTCGCCGCCGCCAAGCGGCCCGTCGCGCTGGTCTCGTCCTGGGGTTCGAACGAGGAACTCGCCGCGTTCAAGGCGACGCTCGGCGGGCGCTTTGCGTCGTTCGTCAAGGCCGACTGGGCGCCGCTGCCCGGCGAAGTCGTCGAGGACGACGTGCTGATCAAGCCCGACAAGAATCCGAACCGCCGCGCCGCGCAGGGCCTGTTCGGCGCCGCGCCGATCGCGTTCCCGGAAGGCACCGACCTCGTGCTGGTCTGGGGCGAGGGCTTCGCGTTCTCGGGCCTGCCGCGCGGCGCGAAGGTGATCTTCCTGAACTCCTACCTGCAGCCGGAAAACGGGCACGCCGACGTGTTCCTGCCGATCAGCGTGCAGACCGAGCGCAGCGGGCACTACACGAACTTCGAAGGCACGGTCAGCGCGTTCCGCGCCTGCTTCGCCAGGAAGCCGACCGTGGTCGACGCCGAGGCGCTGTTCGCCGCGCTCGCGACGCGCGAGAGGGCCGCAGCATGATCCAGGATCTCGTCGTCTACGCGGCGTACATCGCGTACGCCATCGCGGTGCTGATGGGCTTCGGCATCATCCTGACGTGGGTCGAGCGCAAGCAGTCCGCCGTGATGAGCGACCGGATCGGCGCCAATCGCGCCTACATCCGCCTGCCGTTCACGCAGATCAAGCTGGTGTGGTGGGGCCTGTTCCACGGCATGGCCGACGGCCTGAAGATGCTCCTGAAGGAGGACTTCAAGCCGAAGACCTACGACTGGTATGCCTACATGGTCGCGCCGTGGGTCGCCTTCACGCCGGTCCTGCTGGTGTTCGCGGTGATCCCGTTCGGCGGCGTGCTGATTCCGTCGGAGATCTTCTCCGGGTTCCCGGCGGTGGCGGAGTGGTTCGCCGGCAAGACCTATCCGATGCAGATCGCGCGGCTCGACGCCGGCCTGCTGATCGTGTTCGCGTTCTCGGGCCTGACCATCATCGGCGCGATGCTCGCCGGCTGGTCGTCGTCGAACAAGTTCTCGCTGCTGGGCGCCCTGCGGGCCGGCTCGCAGATGATCTCCTACGAACTGATCCTCGGTCTGACGGTGCTCGGCCTGGTCCTGATTTACGGCACGCTGGACCTGACGGTCATCGTGCAGCAGCAGTCCGGGACGGTGCTTGGCTTCCTGCCAGCATGGGGCATCGTGCTGCAGCCGTTCGCGGCGACGCTGTTCCTGGCGGCCGCGATCGCGGAGAACAAGCGCATCCCGTTCGACCTGCCCGAGGCCGAGTCCGAACTGATCGCCGGCTACTTCACCGAGTATTCGGCGATGAAGATGGGCCTGTTCATGTTCGCGGAGTTCATCGAGATCGCCATCGTCGCCGCGCTCTTCACGACGCTGTTCCTCGGCGGCTACAACCTGCCGTGGATGACCAACGAGGGCTTCCTGCTCCCCGGCGGCCACGAGATCCTGCTGAGCCACGGCGTGGTCGTGCTGGTGCAGATGGTCACCTTCCTCGCGAAGGTGTTCCTGATCTGCAGCTTCCAGATCCTGATCCGCTGGACGCTGCCGCGCTTCCGCTACGACCAGGTCCTGAAGTTCGCGTGGAAATTCATGTTCCCGCTGGCGCTGGCCAACCTGATGGTCACCGCGGTGGCAGTGTGGCTGCTGAAAGGGGGAGCGTGATGGCCTACGACGTCCGCGCGCACCGCCGCAAGCAGTACTGGAACGAGCCCACGATGACGCTGTGGGAGCGGCTGTACCTGCCGGAGATCCTGCGCGGGCTGTTCATCACCAGCCGCGTCTTCATCCGCAACATGACGAAGTGGATGACCGGCCGCAAGGGCGCATTGACCACGTATTACCCCGAGGAGCGGCGCGCGGACTACGCGGCGCTGAACCGCGGCAAGCACATCCTGACGCTGCGCGCCGACGGCTCGGGCAAGCCGCAGTGCATCGCCTGCAACATGTGCGCGACCGTGTGCCCGGCCAAGGTGATCGAGATCGAGGCCGGGCTCGACCTGATGGATCTCGTGCACCCGAAGGTCCCGGTGCGCTTCGAGATCGACTACTCGCGCTGCATCTTCTGCGGGCTGTGCGTCGAAGCCTGCCCCGAAGACGCGATCCGGATGGACAAGGACGTGCCCGACCTGCCGTCGCGGGACCGCAACGCGATGTGGATCGGCAAGGAGGAGTTGCTGAGCTGGAAGCCGCAGAGCGACGTCGCCAAGCGCTATCCGAAGGCGGCCGAACGCATCGGGGGAGGCCACGCATGAACGAATTCCTCGGCAACCTCGAGACGCCGCTGCTGTACATCTTCGCGTTCTGCGCGCTGGTCGGCTCGATCCTGGTCGTCGCGCTGCGGCAGCCGATGCGCGTGGCGATGGCGCTGATCTCCACGATGATCTTCCTCGGCGGCGTGTACGGCCTGCTCGGCGTGCACTTCATCGCGGCCTTCCAGGTGCTGATCTACGTCGGCGCCGTGATGGTGTTCATGGTCTACGTGATCATGCTGCTCGATCCGCGCGACCCGGCGCTCAAGGGCCGGTTCTCGCCGCTGGTCGTGCCCGGCATCGTCGGCGGGGTGGTCCTGCTCCTCGCCCTGGTGCATGCGGTCAACGGCCTGCTCGGCAGCGGCACCAGCACGCCGGCGCGCTTCGGCCTGAAGGAATTCTCGGTGTCGTTCCTCAACGAATACTGGCTGCACTTCGAGCTGACCTCGGTGCTGCTGCTGGCCGCCGTGGTCGCCGCGCTGGCGGTGATCAAGGGTGCCACCAGGAGGGATCGTGGATAAGGCCCAGATGCTGCTGTCGCTCGCGGTCGCGATGTTCGCGATCGGCATGGTCGGGGTGATCATCCGCCGCAACGTGCTCGTGATGCTGATGTGCATGGAGCTGATGCTGAACGGAGTCAACCTCAGCCTCGTCACCTTCGCGCACCAGTCCGGAACGACCGTCGGCGCGGTGCTCGTGTTCCTGATCTTCGTCGTGGCGACCGCCGAGATCGCCATCGCAATCCCGATCGTGCTGATGCTCGTCAGGCGCAAGCACACGCTCGATCCGGACGTCTACACGGACCTGAAGGGCTGACCGATGCATGCGCTGACCCTGATCGTCATCCTGCCGCTGGTGGGATTCCTGATCAATGGCCTGGCCGGCAACCGGCTCGGCCAGAGAGCAGTCTCCGTGATCGGCTGCGGGCTGCCGATCATTTCGTTCGCGATCACCGTGGCGATGTTCGTGCTGCTGATGCGCAGCGGAGAGCCGCGCATCGAGATCGCCTACACGTGGGCGACCATCGGCAAGACGTCGTTCGAGATCGCGCTGTACTTCGACCGGCTGTCGGCGGTGATGACCCTGATCGTCACCGGCATCGGCTCGCTGATCCACATCTACTCGATCGGCTACATGAAGGAGGACGCGAGCTTCGCGCGCTTCTTCGCCTACCTGAACCTGTTCCTGTTCTTCATGCTGATGCTCGTCCTCGGGCGCTCCCTGCTGGTGATGTTCGTCGGCTGGGAAGGCGTTGGCCTGGCGTCGTACCTGCTGATCGGCTTCTGGTTCGAGGATCCCGTCAACGCGAAGGCCGGCAAGAAGGCGTTCATCACGAACCGCGTGGGCGACGCCGGATTCCTGATCGGGATGTTCCTGCTCTACAACGCGTTCGGCACGCTCGACATGGACCGCATCAACGCCGCCTTCATGGCGGGGCCGGTTGCGGTCTCGGCCAGCCTGGTCGGCGTGTTCCTGTTCATCGGCGCCACCGGCAAGTCGGCGCAGATCCCGCTGCACGTCTGGTTGCCTGACGCGATGGCGGGCCCGACGCCGGTCTCTGCCCTGATCCACGCGGCGACGATGGTCACGGCGGGCGTCTACATGATCGCGCGCCTGAACGGCGTGTACCTGCACGCACCGGAGGCGTCCGCGCTGGTCGCCTGGATCGGCGCGATGACGGCGTTCTTCGCGGCGACCGTGGCGATCGTGCAGACCGACATCAAGAAGGTCCTGGCGTACTCGACCGTTTCGCAGCTCGGTTTCATGTTCGTCGCACTCGGCGTTGGCGCCTACGGCGTCGCGGTGTTCCACCTGCTGACGCACGCGTTCTTCAAGGCTTGCCTGTTCCTCGGCGCCGGCAGCGTGATCCACGCGCTCTCGGGCGAGCAGGACATCCGCAAGATGGGCGGCCTGCGCAAGCGCATCCCGATCACGTTCTGGACCTTCGCCATCGCCACCGGCGCCATCGCTGGCCTGCCGCCGCTGTCCGGCTTCTTCTCCAAGGACGAGATCCTGTGGTTCGCGCTCGCGAGCGAGCGCGGCGGGTCGGTCCTGCTGATGGTCGTGATGGCCGTCACGGCGCTGATGACCGCCTTCTACATGTTCCGCCTGCTGTGGCTGACGTTCATGGGGGCGTCGCGCATGGACCACGAGGTCGAGCATCATGTGCACGAGTCGCCGTTCTCGATGACCGGCGTGCTGATGGTGCTCGCGCTGCTCGCGGCCGTGGGTGGCTTCATCCCGGTGCCGCACTTCCTCGAGCCGGTCGCGCCGCTGCCGGCCACGAGGGAATCGATGCACGCGCTGCACGTTCCGCTGGTCGGTCTGGCCATCGCGCTCGGCGTCATCGGCCTGCTGGCCGCTGCCTTCGTGTACCGCGGCAAGGCCGAGCTCGCGACGTGGTTCCGCACGAGCTTCGACGGACTGCATCGACTCTTGTCCGGCAAGTACTTCATCGACGAGCTGTACGACAGCCTGATCCAGCGGCCGCTGCTGTGGATCTCGGAGCGCGTGTTCCTGAACTTCGGTGACCGGCGACTGTTCGACGGGACGCTGCACGGCATGGCGGGCGTCGCGAACGCCAGCGGCGGCGTGCTGTCCCGCGTGCAGACGGGCAGCCTGCACCTCTACGTGCTGCTGGTGCTGATCGGCAGCTTCCTCGCGCTCGTCTGGAGCTGGGCCCATGGCTGAGCTGCTGAACATCATCGTCTGGCTGCCGGTCGCCGGCATGCTCGCCATCGCCCTGATTCCTGCCTCGCAGGAAAACATGGTGCGCCAGGTCACGCTCTGGCTGATGATCCTGCAGTTCGTCCTGACCGCGATCCTGTACGTCAACTTCGATGCGGGCGTGGCCGGACTGCAGTTCGAGACCCGTGTGCCGTGGATCGAAAGCTGGGGCGTCAGCTACCACATCGGCCTGGACGGCATGAACGTCCTGCTGGTGATGCTGACCGCGTTCCTCGGCCCGCTGGTCGTCGCGGGCGCCTTCTCCGCGATCACCAGGGACGTGAAGCTCTTCTACGCCATGGTGTTCTTCATCCAGTTCGCGATGATGGGCACTTTCGTGGCCCAGGACCTGTTCCTGTTCTACGTCTTCTGGGAAACGATGCTGATCCCGATGTTCCTGATCATCGGCATCTGGGGCGGCCAGCGGCGCATCTACGCGACGCTGAAGTTCGTGCTGTACACGGCATTCGGCTCGATCCTGATGCTGGCGGCGCTGATCTACCTGGTGTGGTCGCTGCAGAACGCGACCGGGACGCTGTCGTTCGCGTTCGCGGACCTGTACAAGGTCAAGCTGCCGGTGTCGACGCAGACGCTGCTGCTCGGCGCCTTCGGGCTGTCGTTCGCGATCAAGGTGCCGATGTTCCCGCTGCACACCTGGTTGCCGGACGCCCACGTCGAGGCGCCGACCGCAGGCTCGGTGATCCTGGCCGGCGTGCTGCTGAAGATGGGCACGTACGGCTTCATGAAGCTCGGTTTCCCCCTGTTCCCGGACGCCACGCAGGTCTACACGCCGCTGATCATGGCGCTCGCGGTGATCAGCATCGTCGTTGGCGCCTGCCTGGCGCTGGTGCAGACCGACATCAAGAAGGTGATCGCGTACTCGTCGATCAGCCACCTGGGCTACGTGATGCTGGGCCTGGTCAGCCTCGACCTGCTCGGCATCCAGGGGGCGATCATCCAGATGGTGAGCCACGGCCTGACCGCTGCCGGGCTGTTCCTGCTGGTCGGGATGGTCTACGAGCGCTGCCACACGCGCGACATCGCCGCCTACGGCGGCCTCGCGAAGATCATGCCGGTGTATTCGGTGTTCTTCGCGATCCTGACGCTCGCCGCGGTCGGCCTGCCGACGACGAGCGGGTTCACGGGCGAGTTCCTGGTCCTGCTCGGCGCATTCAACGCCGCCTGGCCGCAGCACCTCGCCGGGTCCAACTTCGCTCTCGTCATGGCGGTGACCGCAGTGTCGGGCGTCGTGCTCGGCGCGATGTACATGCTGTGGCTGGCGCAGCGCATGCTGTTCGGCGCCACCCGGGCGCCGCACCTGCCGATCACCGACCTGAACCTGCGCGAGAAATCGATCCTCGCGATCCTGGTCGTCGCCGTGTTCTGGCTCGGCCTCTTCCCGCAGGGGGCGATGCAGAAGACCGAGCTTGCGGCGCGGCAGTATCAGGAGATGGTGGCCGGCCGGCCGGCGGTCCAACGCGCGGCTGAGGGGGCCGGGGCGGTGGCAACGCCGGTCGCCGCCACGCTGGGGAGCACGCGATGAACTGGCAACACGTCCTGCTGGCGATGCTGCCCGAGCACATCCTGCTCGTCGGCATCGTTCTGCTGATCGGTCTCGAACTCGTGTCCGAACGGCCGCGCGGCGCGCTCGGGCTGGCGCTGCTCACGGTAGCGGCGGCCACCGCTGCGGCGGCGCTGCTCGCCCACCAGGGCTACGCGTCAGCGCCGTTTGCCGGGCACTTCTCGGTGAACCCGGCCACGCTCACTGCGAAGGCCATCGTGCTCGCGCTCGTGCTGCCGACGCTGCTGTTGTCGCGCGACGACTTCTCCGAGACGCGCTTCCACCTGCTGCTGCTGTCCTCGGTGTACGGCGTGTGCCTGCTGCTGTCCGCCGACAGCTTCCTGACGATGTTCCTTGGGCTGGAACTGATGTCGCTGCCGGTCTACGTGCTGGTGCTGCTCGCGTTCCAGCGACCGGACAGTGCGGAGGCCGCGCTGAAGTATCTGGTCCTCGGCGGCGCGGCGACGGCCACCTTCCTGATGGGCGTCTCGCTGCTGTACGGCGGCACCGGCACGCTCGATCTCTCGGCGTTCACCCGCGCCCTGGGGTCTCCGAACACGATGGCGCAGGCCGCCGTCGTCCTCGTCGTGGTGGCCTTCTTCCTGAAGGCGGCGATCGTGCCGTTCCACGCCTGGGCGCCGGACGCCTACGAAGGGGCGAGCGTTCCGGTCACCGCCTACATGGCCACCGTGATCAAGGCCGGCGTGCTGCTCGCCGCCGTCCGGCTGTTCGGGACGACGCCGGTCGGCCGCCCGATGGCCGACCTGCTCACCGTGCTGCCGCTGGCGTCGATGGTGTGGGGCAATCTCGCGGCGATCCGGCAGACCAGCTTCCGCCGCATGATCGCGTATTCGTCGATCGCGCACGCGGGTTACCTGTTCTTCGCCTTCCTCGGCGCCGCGCCCGGCCGCTTCCAGGCCGTGCTGTTCTACATCCTGGCCTACGCGCTGATGAACCTGCTGGCCTTCGCCTCGCTGCCGCGCGGCGCGGACGACGCGGCGAGCGACCGGCTGTCGAGCCTGAAGGGCATGTACCAGCGCCGCCCGTTCGCCGCCCTGATGCTCGGGCTCGCGATGCTGTCGCTGGCCGGAATTCCGCCCCTGCCGGGCTTCATCGCGAAGTTCCTGATCTTCAAGAACGTCATCGCGGCGGGCTACACGGCCTACGCGGTGGTCGGCCTGCTCGGGAGCTATCTCGGCATCTACTTCTACCTGCGCGTCATCCAGTACGCGTTCATGAGCACCGACGCCGTGGTCGAGCCGGCCAGCGAGCGCCGCCTGGCGCTGTCCGCGAGCGTGCTGTGCCTGGTGCCGGCCGTGCTCGTCGCCGTCTTCCCGGGCTGGTTCATCGGGCAGTTGTAAGCTGCAGTGTGCCGATGGCGCCGCCGTTCCGGCGGCGCGCGGCCGCACGTCCGGTGACTTCGTCCCCAATGAAACGTACTGCCTGGATTGCTCTGGGACTGATCGTCCTGGCGGCCGGCGCGATCGCCGTCCGCCACTTCATGCCGCGCGAAGTGCGCATCGACGCTTCGGACACCCGTGCCGTCGCGCGCGGCGGGCCGCTGTATGCGGCCCATTGCGCCAGTTGCCATGGACGCAACCTCGAGGGGCAACCCGACTGGCAGTCGCGCAATGCCCAGGGCCGGTTGCCCGCGCCGCCGCACGACGAGCACGGCCACACATGGCACCACGACGACCTGGTGCTGTTCGAGGTTACGAAGTACGGACTGACCAAGCACGCCCCTGCGGGCTATCAGTCGGACATGCCGGCATTCGAAGGCGTGTTGAGCGACGAAGACATTGTTGCCGTGCTGGCCTTTATCAAGAGCCGCTGGCCGGCGTTGATACACGACAAGCGACGCGAAGCGGGGATGAATTGATCGGCTTTACGGTTGCCCGAGGTTTGGCACAATCGCGCCGACTCGAGGAGATTCCCATGAAACCATTCCTGCTTGCCGCCGCGCTGTCGGCCTGTGCGCTCGCTACGCCCGCATGGGGCCAGGCCGGCCACGATCACGGGCATGCGACCGCCACGCCGGTGAAGACGGGCGCCGCCCAGCTCGACAACAGCGGCGAGATCCGCCGCGTCAACCAGGACACCAAGAAGATCACCATCTCCCACGGCCCGCTGAAGGCGTTCGACATGCCGGCGATGACGATGGCCTTCCCGGTGAAGGATCCGGCGCTGCTGGGCAAGGTCAAGCAGGGGGACAAGGTGAAGTTCGCGCTCGAAAAGGACGGGGAAAACCTCGTCATCACGCTCATCGAAGCGGTCAAGTAAGCGGCCGTCGTTGACGACTGTCAACGGGTTCCGGGGCCGGATCCTCATACTCGGCGGCGGCAGACCCTGACCCATGCGACTCGGACCTTTCCGCCTGAACCGCCAACGTGCCGCGCGTGCGATCGCCGCCGTCGTCGCGGCGTTCATGCTGACAGGACAGGTCCTGGCCGCGGCCGGCTTGTGCGCGACGAAGGCTCCGTCACGCGCCGGGGAATCAACCGAGCTCGGGTCGTACGAAGGGACTGCCGCGTCGAGTCCGTGCCCTGACCATCTGGTCGACGGCACCGCGCACGGACCCGCCGCCGCCAGGCACCACCACTGCCCTACCGACGACCCGACGCAGCAGTCACGCACCGTTGACGTGCCTGCGGCCCAGGCCATGGCCGCACTCCCTGCCAGTCTCCCGGACTGGTCGGATACGGCATCGCGGCCGGAAGCCCTGTTCGTCACTGTTCATCCCGCCGAGCCGCGCCCGCTGTACGCCCGGCTGCACCGGCTGCGGTTATAGCTCCTTGCTGACATTGCACGCGCGCTGCGCGTGATCGCCCGGGCGCGTGCCCGCGCCCGCCTGTGTCCAGGAGATTGCCGTGAGAGTTGCTCGTTCCATGTTTCGCCGTATTGCCGTGCCCCGCGCACTGTTCGCGGGCACGTTGCTCGCGCTGGCCGGTGGCGTCGCCGCGCAGGGCATCGCTGCCGACGGGGCGCTTGGTCGCGACCTGCGCGGAGTGCTTGAGTTTCTCGAAGCGCGCAACCCCGAACTGCGCGCAATGGCGCTCGAGGCGGATGCGGCGCGCCAGCGCCCCGGGCCCGCGGGCGCGCTGCCCGACCCGATGCTGTCGATGGAATTGCGCGACATTCCGGTCAGCGATCCGACCTTGTCGCCTGCCAATGCCGGCAGCACCCGCTATGCCCTCAGGCAGATGTTTCCCCTCGGCGACAAGCGGGACCTGAGGCGCGGCATCGCCGAGGCCGGGGTCGCTGCCGCGGACGCACGGCGCGGCGCCACGCTGGCCGAACTGCGCATGAGGGCGAAGACCGCGTACAGCCAGTACTGGTACGCGACGCAGGCCTATCGCGTGACCGAGGACGTGCGCCGCCTGATGACCGACCTCGAGCAGATCGCGCGCGTCCGCTATGGCACCGGCCTGGTGCCGCAGCAGGATGTCATCAAGGCGCAGACCGAAGTCACGTCGATGCGCACGGATCTGCTGATGCTCGGATCCGAACGCCGTCAGGCGGCAGCACGGCTGAACGGCGCGCTGGCGCGACCGGCGGATGCGCCACTGGCGGATGCCGAAACGCCGCGCGAGATCCCGGCGCGCGCGCTCGACTTTGCGGCGCTTACCAAGACCGCGGCGCAGCGCAATCCGCAGCTGGCAGTGCAGGCTGCGCAACTGACGGGAGCCGAGCGCAACGCGGCCCTGGTGCGGGCGAATCGCTGGCCTGACCTTACCTTTGGCGTTGCCGGGATCCAGCGTGGCACCCGCCTCACCGACTACGAACTGATGGTCGAGGTGAACATCCCGTGGCAGCGCGACGTGCTGCGCGCCAACGAAGGCGAGGCCCTGGCGATGCGCAACGCGGCCGAGGCGAAACGCGATGCGGCCGCGGTGCAGCTGCAGAGCGACCTCGGGCAGAACTGGGCGGCGCTCGACGCGCTGCGCGACCAGGCAGCGATCCTCGGCGACACGCTGCTGCCGCAGGCGCAGCTGACCTTCGAGTCGGCGCTGTCTGCCTACCAGTCGGGCCGCGTCGACTTCGGCACGCTGCTCGACGCCCAGCGCCAGATCTACAGGACCCGGCTCGACCTGCTGAAAGTGCAGCTGGAACAACAGATGCGGCTCGCCGAAATCGAGCGCATCGTCGGAGAGGAACTATGAACGCCAAGACAGTTGCGGGCGTGACGGTTACGGTCGCCGCGGCGCTCGCCGTGGGCTATTTCGTCGGACGGCTCGGCATTTCGGGCCCGCCCAAGGAGACGACCACGTCGACTGTCGCGAAAGCGGCGGCGCCCGAGGCGAAGCCTGGCGAGCGCAAGGTGCTGTACTACCGCAACCCGATGGGTCTGCCGGATACGTCGCCGGTTCCCAAGAAGGACCAGATGGGAATGGACTACATCGCGGTCTACGAGGGCGAGGACAGGGACCCGGCCGGCACGGTGAAGGTTTCGGCCGACCGCATCCAGACCCTCGGGGTGCGCGTGGAGCCCGTCAGCAAGCGGTCGCTGGCGCGCGTGGTCCGCGCCGTCGGAACGATCGAGATCAACGAGCGCGGACAGCACACGGTCGCGCCGAAGTTCGAAGGCTGGATCGAGAAGCTGCATGTCAACACGACCGGCCAGGCCGTGAGCGTCGGACAGCCGCTGGCCGAGGTTTACAGCCCGGAGCTGCTGTCCGCGCAGCGCGAATACCTGATCGCCTACAAGGCGACGAGCTCCCTGAGCGGCGCGGGCTCGGACGCCCAGGCCGGCGTCAGGCAGCTCGCCACCGCTGCGCTGGAGCGACTGCGCAACTGGGACATCAGCGAGCAGCAGCTGGAGCGGCTGCGGGCGGGAGGCGAGCCGCGCCGGACGCTGACCCTCACCGCGCCAGCGTCGGGAGTGATCGTCAAGGATCCACCGGTGGCCGGGATGCGCTTCATGCCGGGCGAAGCGCTGTTCAGGATCGCCGACCTGTCGCGGGTCTGGCTGATCGGAGACGTGTTCGAGCAGGATCTGGCCCTCGTCCGGGTCGGCACGCGCGGCGCGATCACGGTCAGCGCCTATCCCGACAAGCACTTCCCCGGCGAAGTCACCTTCATCTATCCGACGCTGAATTCAGTCACGCGCACCGCGCGCGTGCGGATCGAGCTCGGCAATCCGCAGGGGCAGCTGAAGCCCGGCATGTACGGCACGGTGCAGATCGAGGCCGGGCCGAAGCGCGAAGTGCTGACGGTCCCGGATTCGGCGGTGATCGACAGCGGGACGCGGCAGGTGGTGCTGGTCGCCCTCGGCGAGGGTCGCTTCGAGCCGCGCGACGTCAAGCTCGGCAGTCGCGGCGACGGATTCGTCGAGATCCTGTCCGGCGTGAACGACGGCGACTCGGTGGTGACGCGCGCCAACTTCCTGATCGACTCCGAAAGCAACCTGAAGGCGGCGTTGTCGGGCTTTACCGCCGACAAGAACGCGGCGGCGGGCGGTGGCGCAGGGCCGAGCGTGAGCGGGGAGGGCTCGGTGGTCGAGATCGACGTGGCAGGCAACAGGATCTCGCTCGATCACGATCCGATTCCGGCGCTGAAGTGGTCGCGCATGGAGATGGAGTTCGGCCTGGCGCCGGGAGCCCTGCCGAAGAACCTCAAGCCCGGCGATCGGGTGAAGTTCGACATGAAGGCGGGCAAGCCCGGCGAATACATCATCACGAAGCTCGAGCCGGCGGCGCCGAAGACGACCAACCCCGTTCCGCCGGCCGCGCCGAAGGCGGAAGCCCACAAGCACTGAAGGAAGCGAGATGCTCGCCCGTCTGATCGACTGGTCGCTGCGCAACGTCTTCCTGGTGCTGCTGGCCACGGCATTCGCCGTCGCGGCGGGCATCTACGCGGTCGTGAAGACGCCGGTCGACGCGATTCCCGACCTGTCCGACGTGCAGGTCATCGTGTTCACGGAGTTCCCTGGGCAGGCGCCGCAGGTCGTCGAGGACCAGGTCACCTACCCGCTGACCACCGCGATGCTCGGCGTGCCGCGCTCGAAGGTGGTGCGCGGCTTCTCGTTCTTCGGCGCGTCCTTCGTCTACATCATCTTCGAGGACGGCACCGACATCTACTGGGCGCGCTCGCGCGTGCTCGAGTACCTGAGCGCGGCCACGTCGCGCCTGCCGGCGGGCGTCTCGCCGTCGCTCGGCCCGGACGCGAGCGGCGTCGGCTGGGTCTACCAGTACGTGCTGACGGGCGCGAACCGCTCGCTGGCCGAACTGCGCACGCTGCAGGACTGGTTCGTCAGGTACCAGCTGTGGAAGGCGGGCGGCGTCTCGGAAATCGCCTCGATCGGCGGTTTCGTGCAGCAGTACGTCGTGACGGTCGATCCGCGCAAGCTGCAGGCCTACAACATCCCGCTGTCGAAGATCATCGAGACGATCCGGATGAGCAACCGCGACGTCGGCGGACGGATCGTCGAGATGTCCGAGACCGAATACATGGTGCGCGGCATCGGCTACCTGCGCGGCGCCGCGGATCTCGCCCGGCTCACCGTGCGCGCAGAGAAGGGCGTCCCGGTCCGGCTCTCCGACGTGGCACGGATCGAACTCGCGCCCGACGAGCGGCGCGGAATCGCCGAGCTGAACGGCGATGGCGAAGTCGTGGGCGGCATCGTCGTCGCGCGCTACGGCACCAACGCGATCGACGTCATCGACAACGTCAAGCAGCGCATCAAGGAGATCGCGACCGGGCTGCCGGAGGGCGTGCAGATCGAGGCCGTGTACGACCGCTCCGGGCTCATCGAGCGCGCGATCGAAACGCTGAAGCGCACGTTGCTCGAGGAGGCGCTGATCGTCGCCCTGGTCTGCGTCGTGTTCCTGATGCATGCCCGCAGCGCGCTGGTCGCGATCCTGATGCTGCCGGTCGGCGTGCTGATGGCGTTCGTCGCGATGCGCTGGCTCGGCATCAACGCCAACCTGATGAGCCTGGGAGGCATTGCCATCGCGATCGGCGCGATGATCGACGCGGCGATCGTGATGATCGAGAACGCGCACAAGCACCTGGAGCGCGCGCCGCCCGGGTCCCCGCGGATCCCGGTGATCCGCGCTGCCTGCGTCGAAGTCGGGCCGGCGCTGTTCTTCAGCCTGTTGATCATCACCGTGTCGTTCCTGCCGGTCTTCACGTTGGAGGCACAGGAGGGGCGGCTGTTCGCTCCGCTCGCGTACACCAAGACCTTCGCGATGGCGGCCGCGGCACTGCTCTCGATCACGCTGGTACCGGTGCTGATGCTGCTGTTCATCCGCGGCAAGGTGATCGCGGAGAAGAAGAACCCGATCAATCGCTTCCTGATCTGGATCTACCGGCCTGTCATCGAGATCGTGCTGCGCTACCGCGTGGCGACGATCGTGATCGCGCTGATCGCCACGGTCGCGGCGTGGTATCCCGCCTCGCGGCTGGGCTCCGAGTTCATGCCGACCCTGAACGAGGGGACGATCTTCTACATGCCAACCGGGCTGCCCGGCATGTCGGTGACCAAGGCCACCGAGCTGCTGCAGACGCAGGACCGCATCATCAAGAGCTTCCCGGAGGTCGAGTCGGTGTTCGGCAAGGCGGGTCGCGCGGTCACCGCGACCGATCCGGCGCCGATCGAGATGTTCGAGACGGTGATCAACCTCAAGCCCGAGTCACAGTGGCGGCCCGGCATGACCACCGACAAGCTGATCGCCGAGATGGACCGCGCGCTGCAGTTCCCGGGAATCGCCAATTCGTGGACGATGCCGATCCGCGCGCGGATCGACATGCTGTCGACCGGCATCCGCACGCCGGTAGGGGTCAAGGTGTTCGGGCGCGACCTGGCGGAACTCGAGCGGCTCGCGAAGGAGATCGAGACCGCGGTCAAGACGGTGCCCGGAACCACCAGCGCCTTCGCCGAACGCCTGACCGGCGGCTTCTACCTGAACATCGAACCGGACTACGAGAAGCTGTCGCGCTACGGCATCCGCGTCGGCGACGTGCAGGACGTGATCGCCACCGCGCTGGGCGGCGAGATGGTCACGACCACCGTCGAGGGCCGGGAGCGCTTCGGCGTCGCGGTGCGCTACCCGCGCGACTACCGCAGCGACCCGCAGGCGATCGCCACGCAGGTGCTGGTACCGGGCGAGGGCGAGATGGGCCAGCCTACCCCGCTGATCCCGCTCGGCCAGCTCGCCAAGGTGAGCCTCTCGAAAGGCGCGCCGGCGATCCGCACCGAGAACGCGCAGCTCGCGGCCTACATCTACATCGACCTGCGGGACCGCGACATCGGCAGCTACGTGCGTGACGCGCAGCGTGCGGTGCGCGAGCAGGTGAATTTCGTTCCGGGCTACACCGTGCAGTGGAGCGGTCAGTTCGAGTACATGGAGCGCGCCACCCAGAAGCTGAAGCTCGTGGTGCCGCTGACCCTGGTGATCATCTTCCTGCTGCTGTACCTGAATTTCCGGCGCCTGACCGAGACGCTCATCGTGATGCTGTCGGTGCCGTTCGCGCTCGTCGGCGGGGTCTGGCTGCTGTGGCTGCTCGACTACAACTTGAGCGTGGCGGTCGCCGTCGGATTCATCGCGCTGGCCGGCGTGGCGGCGGAGACGGGCGTAGTGATGCTGATCTACCTCGACGGCGCGCTCGAGAAGATCCGGGCGGAGCGCGCGGCGCGCGGCGAGTCGCTGACCCTGCAGGATCACTACGACGCGATGATCGAGGGCGCGGTGGAGCGCGTGAGACCGAAGATGATGACGGTGGTGGCGATCATCGCCGGCCTGCTGCCGATCATGTGGGGAACCGGGACCGGCAGCGAGGTGATGCGCCGGATCGCCGCCCCGATGGTCGGCGGCATGATTTCGTCCACGGTGCTGACGCTGGTCGTGATCCCGGCCATCTACATGCTCGTGAAGACGCGGCAGGCGAGGCTGGGCGCCGGGCTCGGTAAACCGGTAGCATCCGCGCCGTGAAACCACTCGACCCCAGCATCCTCTGGCGCAGCGCCCGCGGCGCGTACTTCGTGGTCGGCCTGGTCGCCTTCGGACTGATCGGCGTCGGCCTGATGCTGCAGCACGTGGTCGGGCTCACCCCCTGCCCGCTGTGCATCTTCCAGCGCGTGGCGTACCTGTTCGTCGGCGTCTTCGGGCTGCTCGCGGCGGCGAGCGCGCCGCGCGTATGGGCGCGAGGCGTCGCGGTTCTCATGCTGCTCGCCGCGCTCACGGGCGCCGGAATCGCCGGCTGGCACGTGTGGCTGCAGCTGAATCCCGAGAGCCTGTCCTGCGGACCGGGCCTGGAAGTGATGCTGGAGAACTTCCCGCTGACGCAGGTGCTGCCGCGCGTATTCAAGGGCAGCGGCGACTGCGCCGACGCGGGATGGAAGCTGTTCGGCATCAGCATCGCCGGCTGGTCGCTGATCTGGTTCACGCTGCTTTCGCTGGTATCGATGGCGACCTTCTTCCGGCCGCTCGTCCGGAAGTAGGCCGACCGACGGCCGCTTCTTACATCTCGCAACACTCCTCGCAGTTCGGAAAGAGACGCCGGTCGGCAAGTGCCGGCAGGCTCCCGTTCATGCACGAGGCGCCCGGGGAAGCGCCTTCCGATGAACCAATCGAACTGGAGACGCGAAATGAAGAAGCTGATTGCAGGGGCCATCGACTTCCGCTTCATCGTGCTGGCCGTGGCCGGCACCCTCGCCGTGGCGGCGAATCACGCGCACGCCCGCCCGGCCGGCGCGCACCCGCATGCGCACGCGCAGGCGGGGACGTCCTCGGTGCAGCGTGGCCGCGGCACAGACGGCGCGGTGGACGAAGTGCGCACCGGACGCCGCGGCGGCGTGACCCAGGTCGATCGCAGCCGGGACGGCGCGGGCAACACGGACGCACGCATCACGGGACCCAGGGGCGGCGTCACCACGGTGGACCGCACGCGCGGTCCCGACGGGCTGACCGACAAGGCGGTCAAGGGGCCGAAGGGTGGCGTCACGACGGTCGACCGCAGCCGCGGCGCCGACGGCGTCGTCGATTCAACGCGGACCGGTCCCGACGGACAGACCACCGTAGTCGATCGCTCGCGCGGCGCCGACGGCCTGATCGACCGGACGGTCACGGGTCCGCAAGGCGGCGTGACGACGGTCGATCGTTCGCGCGGGGCCGATGGCGTCGTCGACGTCACGCGCACCGGCCCGAAGGGCGGCGTCACCACGGCGGACCGCTCGCGCGGGCCGGACGGCGTGGTCGACAGCCGCATCACTGGCCCGAAGGGCGGGGTGACGACAGTGGATCGCTCGCGCGGTGCGGATGGACTGGTCGATGCCGTCGCGATCGGTCCGAACGGCCGACTGACCACGGTGGACCGTTCACGCAACGCGGACGGCACG
>JAOUJD010000019.1 GCA_029883565.1 Burkholderiaceae bacterium | reverse complement strand
AGCAGGCAGAGGCCGAGCGGCGGGCGCAGCAGAAGGCCGCCGAGCGCAAGCAGGCGGAGGAACGGCGGGCGGAACGCCGCAAGCAGGTCGAGGCGCAGGAGGCGCAACGCGAGGAAGTGCGTCGCCGGGCCGAGGCGGCCGCGAAGGGCGGCGGCTCGAAGTAGCGCTCAGGCGCCGTCCTGGGACGCCGGCGGCTCGAGCTTGACGATGGCGAGCGATAGGTTGTCGCCTCGTCCTTCCGCGCGCTCGCGCGCGAGGGCGATCAGCTCTTCCGAGGCGTCGCGCGGCCCCATCGCGGTGAGGATGTCCGCCAACTCGCTGTCGTCGAAGTAGGCCCACAGGCCATCACTCGCGAGCAGGAACACGTCGCCTACCGTCAGGATGTGGTCCTCGCCGATCTCGACCTTGGGTTTCTTGTTGATGCCGAGCGCGCTGACCAGGATGTTCTTGTAGCGCTGGCTGGCCAGTTCCGCGTCCTCGTGGCGACCCTCCTCGCGCAGCTGCTGCGCGTAGGTATGGTCCTCGGTGCGGTGCACCAACTGGCCGTTCCGGAAGAAATAGAGGCGGCTGTCGCCGGCGTGCGCCCAGATCGCATAGCGCTTCTTGATGATGAGCGCGCACAGGGTGCTGTGCGGTTCCTTCTCGCTGGCAATCGCGGTCAGGCGGATGACGGTGTGGGCCTCGGCGGCCAGGTGGAGCAGAAGGTCGCGGAACGTCGAATCGCGGTCCGACATGTCGCGAAACAGGTTCTCGGCGGTCGAGATGACCTGGTCGGCAGCCTGGCGGCCCCCGGTCCGGCCACCCATGCCGTCGGCGACGACGGCCAGCAAAGCGCCGGGGTTCCGCGGACTGGTGACGATGGCCACCCGGTCCTGCTGATCGTGGCGGTCGCCGATGTGGGTCGCGACACAGGCGCTGACTTTGAAGCTGGACACAGTGGGAAAAGTGGTTTCAGGAAGTCTATCATCGGGCCTGGACGGCGCAGTGGCAGGGCAAGGACAGCGCCTTTTCACGTTCACTTTCATGGTTCGCGCGCACATGGATCAAGAAGAAATCAAGCGGCGCATCATCGAACTGCAGATCGAGCACCGCGATCTCGACGAAGCCATCGACAGACTCAGTGACCAGTTCGGGGTCGATGACCTCGCGCTGCGACGAATGAAGAAGCGCAAGCTCCAGATCAAGGACTCGGTGTCGCGGCTCGAAATGGGGCTGGTGCCTGACATACCCGCGTGATTGAACGCCGCGACGTCCGGTCCGATGCACCGGACCCGACGCGCGCGCGCGTCATTGCAGCTTTCGGGGCCGGTGGGGCGCTCGCCGGGCACGTCGCGGGCTTCGTGCCCCGCGCGTCGCAGGCCGAGATGGCGGCGACCGTATACGACACGATCGTGCACGGCGGCACTCTCGTTGCGGAGGCCGGCACCGGCACCGGCAAGACCTTCGCTTATCTGGTCGCGGTGCTGCTTGCGGGCGGCAAGGTCCTGGTCTCCACCGGCACGAAACCGCTGCAGGACCAGTTGTTCCGCAAGGACCTGCCCGCGGTCCTCGAGTCCCTGCGGCTCAACGTCGACGTCGCCTTGCTGAAGGGTCGCGCTAACTACGTCTGCCTGCACCGACTCGACCGGGCGGAAACCGAGGGACTGCTGCCGACGCGCGAGGACACGGTGCACTTGCGTTCGATCCGGCGTTTCGTGTCCGAGACGTCCACGGGCGATCGCGCCGAGCTGCCCGGGGTCCCGGAGAACGCCGGCGTCTGGCCGCTGGTGACCTCGACGCGGGACAACTGCC
This sequence comes from Burkholderiaceae bacterium, assembly GCA_029883565.1. Lineage (GTDB taxonomy): Bacteria > Pseudomonadota > Gammaproteobacteria > Burkholderiales > Burkholderiaceae_F > JAOUJD01. The sequence continues at coordinate 18,899 of JAOUJD010000019.1, read as the reverse complement.
TGGGTGCCGAGTGTCCGCGCTTCACGGACTGTTTTCTGTTCAAGGCACGGCGTGCTGCGCAGGCAGCTGACGTCGTGGTCGTCAATCACCATCTGTTCCTGGCGGACCTCGCCATGCGGGAGGACTCGATCCGCGATTTCCTGCCGGCCGTCGACGTCGTGGTGCTCGACGAAGCGCATCAGCTTCCCTCGATCGCGGCGGACTTCTTCGGCGTCACCTTGTCGCTCGGACAGCTGCTTGAAGCGGGCCGCGATGCGCGCAGCCTGGGCTTGTCGCGGGCATCGGACGGCGCCTCGTGGGCGCTGCTGACATCCCGTTTCGAGCGGGCGGTGCGCGACGTGCGCCTGGCGCTGGCCGAGTGTGGTCTGTTGGCAGGTTCACGCACGCCGCTGGACCGGATCGCTCGGCGCGAGATGCTGCAGGACGCGGTAAACGACCTCGGCGGGTTGGCGGCGGAGGTCGGGCGCGCTCTGGAAGTCAATCGCGGACGGGACGGCGAACTCGATCTGCTGGCCGCCCGGTTTGCTGATTTGCGAAGGCAGGTGCAGGACTGGGGCCGGGCGCTGGGCGAAAGGGCGGGCGCGGACGAGGCGCCCGAGCCCGAAGACGAGCCGTCCGTGAGGTGGGTGGCTGTGTCGGCACATGGCGCGCAGTTCAACAAGACGCCATTGGCGCCAGGCCAGGCGCTGGCACGGGTTCGCGAAACCCAGCACCAGCCTTGGATCCTGACGTCCGCCACGCTGACCACGGCCGGGCGCTTCGATCACTTCCTGGCGGAACTCGGCATCACCGGTTGCACGACCGCGCGCTGGGACAGCCCGTTCGACTTTGGAAAGCAGGGACTGTTCTACCTTCCGAAGAACCTGCCGTCCCCGTCGGATTCCCACTTCCAGGAACATGTGGCCGAAGCGGCGTGGCCCCTGATTCGGGCCAATGGCGGGAGGGCCTTCGTCCTGTGCACCACCCTGCGCGCGGTGGACCGGGTGGCACGGCGGCTCGGCCAGCTGATGGCCGACGAGGGCGTCGATTTCCCGCTGCTGATCCAGGGCGAAAGCACGCGCCGGGCGCTGATCGACCGCTTCCGTGCGGCGGGCAACGCCGTGCTGGTGGGCAGCATCAGCTTCTGGGAGGGCATCGATATCCGCGGCGAAACGCTTTCGCTGGTCGTCATCGACAAGCTGCCGTTTGCGCCACCCGACGATCCCGTCGTCGAGGCGAGGATCAGGCACCTCAAGCGTTGTGGACGCAACGCGTTCAACGAATACCAGCTGCCGGAGGCCGTGATGCTGATGAAGCAGGGCGCCGGCAGGCTCATTCGAGACGAGCACGACCGGGGCGTCCTGATGGTGCTCGACGAACGGCTTGTGACGAAATCCTATGGACGCACGGTCCTGAACAGCCTGCCTGCGTTTGCCCGCACCCGCAGCGAAGACGATGCGGTCGCGTTCCTGTCGGCGGGGCGGGAAGAGGCGGCCTGAACTACTTCTGCTTCGGCAGGAAGCGGCTCTCGGGGAAGTTCAGCCTTAGAACGCGCTCGGCATCGGCCTGCAGGTCCTCCATGTCGAGTGCCGCGTACGAGCGGACCATCAGCCCCAGGGCCTCTTCAACGGCTGGTGAGCGCTGGAATTCGCGCACGACCGTTTGCGAACGCTGGATCGCCGCGAGATAGGCCTTGCGGGCGAAATAGAAGCGCGCCACGTTCACTTCCGCCTGCGCTTGCGCGTTCAGCAGATAGCGCATGCGGGCGCGGGCATCGTCCGCGTACTTGCTGTCGGGGAAGCGGTTGACGAGGTCCTTGAAGACATCGAATGCCTCGCGCGCGGCTTTTGCATCGCGGTCCGAGACGTCCTGGCTCAGGACGCGTCCGATCAGCCCGAGGTCCTCGTTGTAGGACGCCAGGCCCTTCAGGTAGTAGACGTAATCGACGCTGGGATGGTTCGGATACTGCCGGATGAAGCGATCACAGGCCTGGATGGCCTGGGCGCTCTCGCCTTCCTTGTAGTACGTGTAGGCGATCTCCATCAGCGCTTGCTGCGCGTGGCGTCCGAACGGGAAGCGGGACTCCAGCTTCTGGAGCAGCTCGCGCGCCTTGGCCCAGGCCCCGTTGCCGATCTCGATGCGCGCCTCTGCGTACAATTTGTCCGCGTCCCACTTTGCCGTCTGGTCGGCCTTGCCCAGATCGCCCAGCCAGCTGCACCCGGCGAGGGCAGCGGCCGCGAGCAACAGCGCGAGTCGCGCCCACCAGCGTGCGAAGCGGCGGGTGTCCTGCATTGCAGTCATCGGATCCGAGTCCTCCTGAATCGTCGAAGTATATCGTCCGGTGACCGAGCCAACCCTCCAGGATGTTGAAGATGCGGATGCCGACGCCGATGCCGGCGAGCTCGCGCTGCGCTTCAGCGTGGAGGCGCGGCACGCGGGTGCGCGGCTGGACAAGGCGCTGGCGGAGCTGATGCCGGAACTGTCGCGCAGCCGCCTGCAGCAATGGGTCGCCGATGGTGCCGTGAGCGTGAACGGAGCGCAGGTACGGCAGCGTCATCAGCTGGTGCTGGGCGACCTGATCGAAGTCGCACCGCAACCGGCACCCGACGCGGCGGCCTACACCGCGGAGCCGATGGATCTGGCGATACTGCACGAAGACGACCAGGTCCTCGTGGTCGACAAGCCGGCGGGGCTCGTGGTGCATCCGGCCGCCGGGCACTGGAGCGGCACATTGCTCAACGGCCTGCTGGCTCATGCGCCGCAGCTTGCCGACGTGCCGCGAGCCGGCATCGTGCATCGGCTCGATGCGGACACATCCGGGCTGATGGTGGTCGCCAAGACCCTGGCAGCGCAGACCCATCTGGTTCGGCAGTTGCAGGAACGTTCGGTGATGCGCGAATACTGGGCCGTGGTCCTCGGTGTTCCCGCGCCGGCGGGGACGATCGACGCCCCGATCGGCCGCGACCCGCGCAATCCTTTGCGCTTCCACGTCAGCCACGCCGCGAGCGCAAAGCCGGCGCGAACCCGATTCGCGGTCGTGCAGACACGGCAGGTGGATGGCGTCAGGCTGTCCTGGGTCGCCTGTCGGCTCGAAACCGGACGGACCCACCAGATCCGGGTCCACATGGAGCATCGCGGTCACCCGCTGGTCGGCGACCCCGTGTACCGGCGCGGACTGCCTGGCCGCGCGGGCGGCCCCGATGGCTGGCGCGCGTTCCGGCGGCAGGCGCTGCACGCCTGCCGGCTGGGACTGGTCCATCCGGGCACGGGGGTCACGCTGTCCTGGTTCCGGGGACCGCCCCCGGACCTCGCCGGATTGATGTCCGCCCTCGGATTCGCTCCGCTCGATCAGCCGGGCACTGTTTTCGGAGCCGACGCATGAACACGGCACCGCTCGCCTGGATCCTTCCCGACTGGCCGGCGCCCGGCCGTGTCCGGGCGCTGATCACCACGCGCCAGGGAGGCGTCTCCACAGGACCGTATGGAGTTCCGCCGGAGGGACTGGGAGGCATGAACCTCGGCTTCGGCTCCGGCGACCTGCCGCAGGCGGTGAGTGAAAACCGGACGCGGCTGCGGCAACTGCTGCCGTCCGAGCCACGCTGGCTCAAGCAGGTCCATGGCGCCGCAGCGGTCGCCGCCGAGCAGGTCACCGCGCCGGTCGAAGCCGACGCTTCGTATACCAGCACGCCGGGCGTGGTCGCGGCCGTGCTGGTCGCCGACTGCATGCCGGTCCTGCTGGCGGATCCGGCCGGTCGCTGCGTCGGCGTGGCGCACGCTGGCTGGCGCGGACTGGCGGCCGGCGTGATCCAGAACGTGGCGGCGGCGATGCGCGATCGCCTGGCGGATCCGTCGGCGGAACTGATTGCATACCTCGGACCCGCGATCGGACCGTCGCACTTCGAAGTCGGCAGGGAAGTGCTCGAGGCAATGACGCAATCGCTGCCCGACGCGCCAGCCGCCTTCGTCGCGCGCGGGGACAAGTATCTTGCGGACCTGTTCGCCCTCGGCCGCCAGGCGCTCGCGCAAGCGGGTATCTCCGGCATTCACGGGCGCTTCGAATGCACCTACAGTGACCCCGGACGCTACTTCAGCTTCCGGCGCGACCGGGTCACCGGTCGGCATGCAGCGCTTGTCTGGCTCGAGCAGGCGTGACCCGGACGCGGCTGATGGGCGTCGAGCGTGCGGGAACGCCGTTTGACCCCTTCGAGTTGCCTGTGGAGAATCGGGCACAAGGCTGCGGTATCGGTCGAGCGCGACATCAACGGAGGAATCGAGATGGCAACACGGAAGACGGGTGGCAGCGCCGCGCGCAGCCGCAAGGCGACGCCGCCACGCGCGCGAAAGGCCAGGCCGAAGGCGGCGGCCGCGCCCAGCAGGCCGAGCGGGCAGCCTGCCAGGATCGATGCGCCGGCAGGCGGCCATGATCGACCGGCGCCTCGCGCGACCGGGAAGCCAGCCGCGCTCGGCAGCATGGAGCCGTTCGCTTTTCCGCTGCCTTGGTTGATGGGCGGCGGGGCTGAGTCAGCGGCCGGCATGAATCCCCTGATGCCGCTGTCGCCGCAGAGGGTGCTCGACCTGCAGCAGGACTACCTGAAGCGCATGGGGTCCCTGTGGCAGAACTTCTTCGAGCATCCCGACCAGGCGGGCGAGCCGATCAAGGACCCGCGTTTCTCCGATCCCGCATGGCAGAAGAACTCGCTGGCGTCGCTCTATGCGCGCGCCTACCTCGTGAACGCCGAGTTCATGAACCGCATGGCCGATGCCGTCGAGGTCGATCGCAAGACCAAGAAACGCGTCAAGTTCGCCGTGCAGCAGTGGGTCGATGCGACCTCGCCCTCGAACTTCCTGGCGACCAATCCGAAGGCCCAGCAGACCCTGCTCGAGAGCGGTGGTGAAAGCCTGAAGGCGGGCATGGAAAACCTGCTCGGCGACCTGCAGCGCGGCAAGATCACGCAGACCGACGAAAGCGCGTTCGACGTGGGCAAGAATGTCGCCACCAGCGAAGGCGCAATCGTCTACGAGAACCGGCTGTTCCAGCTGATCCAGTACAAGGCGCTGACGACCAAGGTGCACGCACGCCCGTTCCTGCTGGTCCCGCCCTGCATCAACAAGTACTACATCCTCGACCTGCAGCCCGAGAACTCGTTCATACGCTTCGCGGCCGAGCAGGGGCACACGGTGTTCGTGGTGTCGTGGAAGAACCCGCACCAGTCCGAAGCGCACGTGACATGGGACGACTACCTCGAGGAAGGCGCGATACGCGCGATCCACGTCGTGCAGGAAATCAGCGGCGAAAGGCAGATCAACGTGCTCGGCTTCTGCGTGGGCGGCACGATCGTCGGCAACGCCCTCGCCGTGATGTATGGCCGCGGCGAGGATCCGGTCACGAGCCTGACGCTGATGACCGCTCTGCTCGATTTCGAGGACACCGGCCTGCTCGACGTCTTCATCGACGAGCAGCAGGTGCGGCTGCGCGAGCAGCAGTTCGCCAAGGGCGGACTGATGCCGGGGCGCGAACTGGCGATCACGTTCAACAGCCTGCGACCGAACGACCTGATCTGGAACTATGTCGTCAACAACTACCTCGAGGGCAAGCAACCTCCGGTGTTCGACCTGCTGTACTGGAACGGCGACAGCACCAACCTCCCGGGGCCGATGTACAGCTGGTACCTGCGCAACATGTACCTGGAGAACAACCTGAGGATTCCTGGCAAGCTCACGTGCTGCGGGCAGCCGGTGGACCTGGGCCGCGTCAAGGTGCCCACGTACGTGTTCGCCGCGCGCGAGGACCACATCGTTCCGTGGAAGGCTGCGTATGCGTCAGCCCGCTTGATGCCGGGCGGCGGCAAGGCCGGCGGTGTGCGTTATGTGCTGGGCGCCAGCGGACACATTGCAGGCAGCATCAATCCGGCGTCGAAGAACAAGCGCAGCTTCTGGACCGGCGGGGACGACAAGCTGCCGGCGAACTCGGAAGCGTGGCTGCACGACGCGGTCGAGCATCCGGGCAGCTGGTGGAACGACTGGAGCCAGTGGCTGGCGAAGTTCGGCGGGCCGATGAAGCCGGCTCCGAAGCAGTACGGAAGTTCGAAATACAGGGTGATCGAGCCTGCGCCCGGTCGCTACGTCAAAGAGAAGGCCTGAGGAGAAGAAGATGTCCAATGTTGTCATCGTTGCCGCGGCCCGCACGGCCATCGGCAAGTTCGGCGGTTCGCTGGCGAAGATCCCTGCATCTGAACTCGGGGCGCTGGTCATCAAGGAAGTGCTGGCGCGCGCGGGCGTGAAGCCCGATCAGGTCGACGAAGTGATCATGGGACAGGTGCTGACGGCCGGCGTTGGCCAGAACCCGGCGCGCCAGGCGGTCATCAAGGCCGGCCTGCCGGTGACGGTGCCGGCCATGACGATCAACAAGGTGTGCGGCTCCGGCCTGAAGGCGGTGATGCTGGCCGCGCAGTCGATCGCCAACGGCGATGCCGAAGTGGTGGTTGCCGGCGGTCAGGAGAACATGAGCGCCTCGCCGCACGTCATGCAGGGATCGCGCGACGGCTTCCGCATGGGAGACGCCAAGATTGTCGACAGCATGATCGTCGACGGCCTGTGGGACGTATACAACCAGTACCACATGGGGATCACGGCGGAGAACGTCGCCAAGGAGCACGGCATCGACCGCGCCCAGCAGGACAAGTTCGCCTATGCCTCGCAGCAGAAGGCGGCGGCAGCCCAGGACGCGGGGCGGTTCAAGGAGGAGATCGTGCCGGTGACGATCCCGCAGCGCAAGGGCGACCCGGTCGTGTTCGACACGGACGAGTTCGTCAACCGCAAGACGAACGAGGAGGCGCTCGGTGGGCTGAAGCCTGCGTTCGACAAGCAGGGCACCGTGACCGCCGGCAACGCGTCGGGGATCAACGATGGCGCCGCGGCAGTGCTGGTGATGTCCGAGGCCAAGGCGAAGGAACTCGGGCTGACGCCGCTCGCCCGGATCAGGAGCTTCGCCTCGGCCGGGGTCGACCCGAAGGTCATGGGCATGGGACCCGCCCCGGCGTCCCGCAAGGCGCTGAAGAAGGCCGGCTGGACGGCGGAGCAGGTCGATCTGATGGAAATCAACGAGGCCTTCGCCGCCCAGGCCTGCGCTGTCAACAAGGACATGGGTTGGGACACCAGCAAGATCAACGTCAACGGTGGCGCGATTGCGCTCGGACACCCGATCGGCGCCTCCGGGTGCCGGATTCTCGTGACGCTGCTGCACGAAATGAAGCGACGCAACGCAAGGAAGGGCCTGGCGTCGCTATGCATCGGCGGCGGGATGGGCGTCGCGCTGACGGTCGAACGATGAACGCCCCGGGGTCAGCTGCCCCGGGTTTAGGCTTTATCAGAACCGCGGGTCGGTTCCGGCATGGCCGGCATTCGATCCGAGAACAACGCAAATGAACGGAGACAGCGAATGGCGAAACTGGCGTATGTGACGGGCGGGATGGGCGGCATCGGAACGGCGATCTGCCAGCGACTTCACAAGGAGGGCTTCAAGGTCATCGCGGGCTGCGGGCCGAGCCGCGACTTCGACAAGTGGCTGGGGGAGCAGAAGGCGCTGGGCTACACCTTCTACGCCTCGGTCGGCAACGTCGCCGACTGGACGAGCACGACCGAGGCATTCCAGAAGGCGATCGCCGAGCACGGCCAGATCGACGTGCTGGTCAACAACGCCGGCATCACGCGCGACCGCATGTTCCTGAAGATGACCCGCGAAGACTGGGACGCGGTGATCGACACCAACCTCAACAGCATGTTCAACGTCACCAAGCAGGTGGTGCCCGGCATGATCGAGAAAGGGTGGGGCCGGATCATCCAGATCAGTTCCGTGAACGGCCAGAAGGGCCAGGCCGGCCAGACCAACTACTCGGCGGCCAAGGCGGGCATGAACGGATTCACGATGGCACTGGCCCAGGAACTTGCGGCCAAGGGCGTGACCGTCAACACCGTGAGCCCGGGCTACATCGGCACCGAGATGGTCAACGCGATCAAGCCGCAGATCCTCGAAAAGATCATCGAGACCATCCCGGTGAAACGGCTGGGCACGCCGGAGGAAATCGGCTCGATCGTCGCGTGGTTGGCCGGGCCCGATTCCGGCTTCGCCACCGGCGCGGACTTTTCCTGCAACGGCGGGCTGCACATGGGATAGGCTGCGTCGTCAGCCTGGCAATGGAAGGCGTCCCGCAAGGACGCCTTTTTTTCTGCCCCCCTTCGTCGGGCGCCTGCGTGGAAGGGCGAGCCCTGGCGAGCGCGCCGCCGACGACGGCGGCGCGATCATCGACTTTCCGTTCAGCCTTGCCTACAGTGAGGCTTCAACGAAGGGCAAGAACCGCTTCCGGATGAGACCAGGCGGGTCCGTGGCGAGTCTGAAGCGAACCGAAGCGAGTCGGATGTGCCGCGCTCCACGAGGAATTTGAAGGGCCGCACCAGGACCCCGGCTGGGCCGGGGGGGCGAAAGGTCGCGCGGCTGGGAGAGCGAGTTTCGCTCGAGCACCTCGTTGAAGCGGCTCTGCGCGTGGGCGCCACACGGGGTCTCGGAGCGCTGAGACGGAGCCTGATTGCCGAGGCACATGCGTTGTTCGGCGCGCAGCGCGTCCTTCTGGTGCTCGGGACGCCACCTCAGCCTGCGTCCATCGAATCGTTGTTGCCAGGCAAGGAGTCCGAGTCGGCGCTGCTGAGAGCGATCAGCCCCTGGCTCGACGAAGCGCGCCGCAGCCATGCGGTGAGCCTGCGGCATGGACCGGAAGGGGCGAAGCCCGTCGACCAGCGCTCCTGCCTGATCGCTCCGCTGACGGCGCGCGGCAAGGCGCTTGGCTGTCTCTACCTCGACGTCGAAGGTGCACTCGGACGGTTCGGCGTGGCCGATCGGAAAGCGCTCGCGCTGTTCGCTGGTCACGCCGCACTTGCCCTGGCAAACGCTTCCGTCGCCGAACGCCTGGAGGCCGACCTGGCTGTGCGCGCCACGGAGCTCGCGCACCGGGAGCGCGAGTTGGAGGTGATCAACCGGATCCAGCAGGGTGTCGCCGCGAAGCTGGATTTCGACACCATCGTCGAAGTCGTCGGGGACAAGCTGCGCGAGGTGTTCGCAAGCAACGACCTGTACATCGGCCTTCTCGATGCCGACGGCAGGACGGTGCGCATCGTCTACTCGGTCGAGCACGGCGTCCGTCTCCAGCAGGCTTCGTTTGTGCCGCGCGAAGACCGGGCCTGGTATCGCCACGTGCGTGCCGGCCGCACGCTGGTGGCGCGCAACGAAGTCGACTTCGCCGCCTATCAGCTGAAAGTGATGCCCGGCACCGACATGCCGCGCTCAGGCGTCTACGTGCCGGCAATGGTCGGCACGCGCTACATCGGCCAGGTCGGGATCGAGAGCTTCGAGCGCGAGGATGCCTTCGACGAGTTCGCGGTACGGCTGCTGGAGACGGTCACGGGCAGCATGGCCGTTGCGCTGGAGAACGCGCGGCTGTTCAGCGAGACGCAGGACGCGCTCGCGCGCCAGACGGCCACCTCGGACGTGCTGGACGTGATCAGTCGATCGCCGACGGATGTGCAGCCGGTGTTCGACGTCATCGCGGAGCGGGCGGCGGCGTTGACGCTCGCCCGCCACTGCCTGGTGACGCAGCTCGACGGCGAGTTGCTTCGACTCGTCAGCCTGCACGGGGTCAACGATGCCGGCACGGCGGCGCTGCGCGCGGCCTGGCCTCAACGAGTCTCCGACAGCACGGCAATCTCGGCGCGCGCCATCCGCGAGCGCGGCGTGGTCAACGTGGCGGACCTCCTGGCCCTGCCGGACGAGGAGTACGCGCCGGAAATGAAGGCTGCCTGCGAACTGGCGGGGTTCCGCAGCGGGCTCAGCGTGCCGATGCTGCGGGACCGGCAGGTGGTCGGAGCGATCACCGTCAACCGCGCCGAAGCCGGGCTGTACGCCGACAAGGAGGTGGCGCTGCTCCAGACGTTCGCCCGCCAGGCCGTTGTTGCGATCGAGAACGTCCGCCTCTTCAACGAGACGAAGCAGGCGCTGGAGCGGCAGACCGCGATGGCGGCGGTGCTGAGCGTGCTGGGCACGTCGATGACCGACGCGCAGCCGGTATTCGATGCCATCATCGAAAACTGCAGCAAGCTCTTCCAGGGCAGCCGCGTCGTGCTCTTCCTGACCGAGGGAGACCAGTTCCGTGGCCATGCGAGCAACGGCAAGTTGACCGGGATTGCGCGGCCGATCAATCGCGAAAGCGCCGTCGGGGCCTGCCTCGCGGACATGCGCATGATCCACCTGCCCGATCTGGAGCAGGGGGCGGAGCAGTACCCCAGCGTGCGCCAGATGGGACTGAAGGACGGCTTCCTGTCGGGGCTCTACTCGCCGCTGCTGCGCGGCGGCCAGGCGATCGGGGCACTCGTCGTCCTGCGCCGCGAAATGGGAGCCTTCGAGGATAGGGACATCGGGCTGCTGAGGACCTTCACCGAACAGGCCGTGATCGCCATCGAGAACGTGCGCCTGTTCAACGAGACGAAGGAGGCGCTGGAGCAGCAGCAAGCCTCGAGCGAGATCCTGAGCGTGATCAGCAGCTCAGTGGCGGACACGAAGCCGGTGTTCGCCAAGATCCTCGACAGCGGACGTCACCTGTTCCGCAGCGACGAAATGGACGTCCTGCTGGTGGACGAGCAGGGGCAGCTGCAGATCGAGGCGTACGTCGGCGACGCGCACGATGCCGTGGCCGCGACGTTTCCCGCGCCGGTCGGGCGCACGCCCGCGGGACGGGCGCTGCGCGAGAGACGCGTCGTGCACTGGCCCGACCTGGCCCAGGGTGACGACGTTCCCGGCGTGCTGCGCAAGATGTCCAGGGTGGCGGGCTACCAGTCGATGGCGTTTGCGCCGATGTTGTGGAAGGAGCGCGGGATCGGCGCCATTGGCGTGGCGCGAAGGAAGGGGCCCTTTACCGACGGCGAATTGGCGATGTTGCAGACCTTCGCCGACCAGGCGGTGATCGCGATCCAGAACGCGCGGCTGTTCAACGAGACTCGGGAGGCGCTCGAGCGGCAGACGGCCACGGCCGAGGTGCTGCGAGTGATCAGCGGTTCCGTCGCTGACGCCAAGCCGGTATTCGAGAAGATCATGGACAGCTGCAAGCGGCTCATTCCTTGCGACGGCGGGGCCGTCCTGGTGGTCGACGAGCAGCAACAGGTCGAGATCGGCGCCGTCCACGGCGACGGCAGCGGAATGTTCACGCGTGGCTACCCGCGTCCGATCGAGCGGACGGTGCTCGGGCTGGCGTTCGATTCGCGCCGGCCGCTGTACTACCCCGAAGCCCGGACCGCCGACGGCGTGCCCGAACTCGCGCGGCGCTTCGCGGACAAGGCCGGTCTCGACTCGCTGCTGGTCGCGCCGATGATGTGGGAAGGCCGGCGCGTCGGCAGCATCTCGATCGCGCGGCAGGCCGCCTTCGCCTTCTCGGAGAAGGACATCGACCTGCTGCAGTCCTTCGCCGACCAGGGCGTGATCGCGATCCAGAACGCGCGGTTGTTCAAGGAGACGAACGAGGCGCTGAAGCGGCAGACGGCGACGGCGCAGGTGCTGAATGCCATCAGCGAATCGGTGTCCGACGCTCAGCCGGTGTTCGCGGCCATCATGGACTGTTGCGAGAGGCTGATTCCCAGCTTCGATGCGGTGCAGATCCAGCTGGTGGACGATCAGGCGCAGGTGCAACTGGCAGGCCAGCGCTTCGGTCGGGTCCGCGGAGCGACGGAGGAGCAGCAGCCGGCGCGCCGGGCAGAATTGATGGCGAAGGCGCAGAAGGCCTTCCCATACGCGTTGGCCGGCTCCGACCTCGAGAGTGTTCTGCGCGATGGCCGTGCCGTCGTCTGTGCCGACGCGCTCGACGGACCGGACGCGCCGCCGACGATGCGAAAGGTCGCTCAGCGCTGGGGGCACAGTTTTTCCCTGATCACGGTGCCCCTGCTCTGGGAGGGCCGCGGTGTCGGCGCCATACTCGTCTTCCGCCGTGAGCTCGGCGGCTTCCTCGACAAGGAGCGCGCACTGCTCGAGACCTTCGCCAACCAGGCGGTGATCGCGATCCAGAACGCGCGGCTGTTCAACGAGACGAGGGAAGCGCTGGAGCAGCAGAAGGCCGCGGCCGGAGTGCTGAACGTTATCAGCAAATCGGTTGCTGACACGGGTCCCGTGTTCGACGCAATCGGTACCGCGTGTCAGCGGCTGTTCAGCGGGGATCAGGTGGTGATCTCGCGCGTGCACGAAGACGGCCAGGTTGAGCACGCGGCGATGGCCGTTCCGCCGGGATTGCCGGACGCGCTGAAAGCGCGCGCCTGGGCGCTGCTCAATCGGGATTTTCCACGGCCGCTCGCGCAGGCCTACCAGGCCTACCCGATCCGCAAGCAGCGCGTCGTGCATTACCCCGACATGGTGAACGGCCCGAAGGTGCCGGAGAGCATGCGCCAGATGGGCCGCGACGTCGGCAACTTCTCGATGCTGATCGCGCCGATGCTCTGGAAGAACCGCGGCATCGGCACGATCCACGTCGTGCGCCAGCCGCCGCGCCCATTCGCCGAGAAGGAGTACACGCTGCTCGCCAGCTTCGCCGACCAGGCGGTGATCGCGATCCAGAACGCGCGGCTGTTCAACGAGACCAAGGATGCGCTCGAAAGGCAGACGGCCACCGCCGACATCCTCAAGGTCATCGCCGCCTCGCCAGCCGATGTGCAGCCCGTGCTCGATGCGATCGTAAGCCGCGCGCAACAGCTGATCGGTGGCTATTCGGCCACCATCTGGCGCCGCGCTGGCGAGCAGCTCTTCCTGGCGGCATACACGACCACCAACCAGGCAGGCATCGACGCGCTGAAGGCGCGCTCGCCGATGCCAGTGAATGACTGGGACTTCTTCCCCCGCGAGCTGGGGGCTGGCCACACGATCGTGATCGAGAATACCGAGACGCACGAGCAACTGCCCGCGGTGTGGAGGGAGGTAGCCCGCCAGCGCGGGTTCCGCGCAATGCTCAGCGTCCCGATGGTCCGCGACGGGCAGTTCGGGGGCGCCATCAGCGTGACGCGCGTGGAACCTGGATCGTTCCCGCCCGAGCAGGCGGAGCTGCTGCGCACCTTTGCGGACCAGGCGGTGATCGCCATCGAGAACGTGCGGCTGTTCAACGAGACCAAACAGGCGCTCGAGCGGCAGACGGCGACGGCGGAGGTGCTGAAGGTCATCGCTGGTTCGCCCTCCGACGTGCAGCCGGTGTTCGATGCGATCCTGCGCAGCGCGGTCAACCTGTGCGGCGCCGAAATCGCTGCCGTGTTCCCGTACGACGGCAAGCTCGTGCATCTTGGCGCGACCTACAACTGGTCGGCGGAGGCGCTGCAATACTTCTCCACGGTCTATCCAGCGCCGCCGAGCCCTGCGCTCCTGAGCGGGCGGACCATCGTTTCCAAGTCCATCGTGAAGATCGCCGATGCCATCGCCGATGGGCGGTACGACGCCCATTCCGCCATGACCGGCCACTGGCGCCGCATGCTGGGAGTGCCGATGATGCGCGAGGGCCGGGTGCTTGGCGCGCTCGTGGCGTGCTGGCGCGAGCCGGGCGAGACCCCGCAGCGCCAGGTCGATCTGCTGCAGTCCTTCGCTGACCAGGCGGTGATCGCCATCGAGAACGTGCGACTTTTCCGCGAGACGCAGGAGGCGAGGGCCGCCGCCGAAGCAGCCAACGAGGCCAAGAGCTCCTTCCTGGCGACGATGAGCCACGAGATCCGCACGCCGATGAACGCGGTGATCGGCATGAGCGGGCTGCTGCTCGACACGCCGCTGAACGACGAGCAGCGCGACTACGCAGCGACGATCCGCGATTCGGGCGACACGCTGCTCACGATCATCAACGACATCCTCGACTTCTCGAAGATCGAGGCCGGCCGCATGGACATCGAGGTGCAGCCGTTCGACCTGCGGGACTGCGTCGAGTCGGCCCTCGATCTGGTCGCGGCGCGCGCACATGAGAAGCAGCTGGAGACGGCGTACTTCTTCGAGGGAGACGTCCCCGCGGCAATCGAGGGCGACGTGACGCGTCTGCGCCAGATCCTGCTCAATCTGCTGGCGAACGCAGTCAAGTTCACCGAGACCGGCGAAGTCGTGCTGACGGTCAGCGCGTCAGGGACGAAGTCGAAGGAGGTGGAACTGAAGTTCGCGGTACGCGACAGCGGCATCGGACTCACGCCTGAAGGGATGGGACGGCTGTTCCAGTCGTTCTCGCAGGCCGACTCATCGACCACGCGCAAGTACGGCGGCACCGGTCTCGGGCTGGCCATCAGCCGCCGCCTGGCCGAGTTGATGGGGGGGCGGATGTGGGCGGAGAGCGAGGGGCCGGGGCGGGGCTCGACGTTCTTCTTCACCGTGCGCGCGCCGATTGCCGCTCTGCCGCCCGCGCGCAGTCGCGATTTCGTCGGCGCGCAGCCGGAGCTGGCAGGTCGACGCGTGCTGATCGTGGATGACAATGCGACCAACCGCCGGGTGCTGAGCCTGCAGACGGCCAAGTGGGGCATGGAAGCGAGCGACACCGAGACGCCTGCCGAGGCGCTGCGCCGCCTCGACGCCGGAGAGTCGTACGACCTTGCGATCGTCGACATGCACATGCCGGCGATGGACGGCATCGAACTGGCGCGCCGGATCCGCGAGCGGAACGCGACGCTGCCATTGGTGCTGTTCAGTTCCCTCGGCCGGCGCGAGTCCGGCGACGGCGACGGGCTGTTCAGCGCGTTCCTCGCCAAGCCCGTACGGCAGTCACAGCTGTTCGACACACTGGTCAACCTGCTGGTGGGAGGCGGATCGTCGCATGAGCGCGCGGCTGCGCCGGCTGCAGCCAGGTCGACGATCGACGCAGGCATGGCGATGCGCCACCCGCTGCGCATCCTCCTTGCGGAAGACAACGTCGTGAACCAGAAGCTCGCGCTGCGTTTCCTGCAGCAGATGGGCTATCGGGCGGACCTCGCCTCGAACGGCATCGAGGCGATCGAATCGATCGAGCGCCAGACCTACGACGTGGTCCTGATGGACGTCCAGATGCCGGAGATGGACGGGCTCGAGGCTTCGCGCCGCATCACGGCGAAGTGGCAGGCGGCCGACCGTCCGCGCATCGTGGCGATGACCGCCAACGCGATGGCCGGCGACCGCGAGATGTGCCTTGCGGCGGGCATGGACGACTACATCACCAAGCCGATCCGAGTCGACCAACTGGTCGACGCGCTGAACCATGTGCGGCCGCGCGAGGGAGCATGAAATGACGGAGTCCCCGATCGACCTCGCCACCTACCGGGAACTTCAGGACACGGCCGGTGCCGAGTTCGTGGCGGAGCTGGTCGGGACATTTCTCGAGGAAGCGCCGGCCATGCTGGCCGACTTGCGTGCCGCGCACGAGGCGGCCGACGCCGACCGGTTCCGCCGGGCCGCCCACTCGCTCAAGTCGAACAGCCAGGCGTTCGGCGCCAGGGTGCTTGGCGCGCTGGCGCGCGAACTGGAGCTGGGCGGACTGGAAGGCGATGCCGCGCGACTGGATTCGCTGGAGGCCGAGTACGGCCGTGCAGCCGCGGCGCTGAAGGAACTGAGCCATGGGTGAGCGTGGCGCCCGCCTGCTGGTGGTCGATGACAACAAGGTGAACCGGCTGCTGCTGGCGCGCACCCTGGAACTTCAGGGGCACTCGGTGTCGCTCGCCGAAAACGGCCGCGTGGCGCTCGAGGAGCTGCGGCGCGAGTCCTTCGACCTGCTGCTGCTCGACATCGAGATGCCGGAGATGAACGGGATCCAGGTGCTCGAGCAGCTCAAGACCGATCTCCAGCTGCGGGACCTGCCGGTGATCGTCACCTCGGCAATCGAGGGCCTCGACAACGTCGTCCGTTGCATCGAGCTCGGGGCGGAGGATTACCTGCACAAGCCGGTCAACCCCGTGCTGTTGAGAGCCCGCATCGGCGCGAGCCTCGAGAAGAAGCGGCTGCGTGACCAGCAGAAGGAACTCGTGAGGCGCTTCGCGACGCGCGAGGTCGCGGACGATCTCGATGCCTCCGGGTTCGCGCTCGGCGGTCATCGGGTGCAGGCGACCGCGATGTTCTCGGACATCCGCGGCTTCACGGCGATGGCCGAGCAGGCGGCGCCCGAAGAAACCATCGAACTGCTGAACACCTACTACACGCTGATGTTCGATGCGATCAGCGGGCAGGGCGGCGTCGTCAACCAGATGGTCGGCGACGGCCTGATGGCGATCTTCGGCGCGCCGCTTCCGCTCGCCGACCCCTGCGGCGCCGCGGTCAAGGCGGCGCTCGAAATGATCGAGCTGGTCGACCTGTACAACCGCGAGCCGGACCGGGCCGGAAAGCCGCCGATCCGGATCGGCATCGGCATCGCGTCGGGTGACGTGATCGCGGGCTACACGGGGACACAGCAGCGCGCGACGTACACCTGCGTGGGCGACGCGGTCAACGTGGCCGCGAGGCTCGAGGCGCATACGAAGGTGGCGGGCTGGCCGATCCTTGTCGATGGCGATACCCGGTCGGCCCTGGCCCAGCGGGGCCGCTTCGAGCCGCTGGGCGATGTGTCCTTGAAGGGCAGGGCGCGCAGCGTCGAGGTATTTGCCCTGCCAGCGGACCAGAAGATCCGCTGAAGAATCCGGTTCCCGGCCGGCGGAAGGCGCGAGCGCGTTCCGCCGGCCGGGAAGCAACGGGTTCTCAGTCCTAGTCCTCGTCGCCGACGATGCCCGCCGCGAACCAGGCCCCTGCGGCATTGCGAATCAGCAGGACGGGCTTGACGCATGGGTTAGCGGGCGCCTGGAGCATCTGACCCTTGATCGTGAAATCGCCCCGCGCATCGAGGTCGCCGAGCGCCGAATCGTAGCCCACGGCCTGCCCGGGCTGACCGCAGAAGAGCGTCGCCTTGACCTGGGTGATCGGCCCGGTGGTGCCGATGTTGTCGCCGCCCGAAAACAGCAGTCCGGCGCCGCGCACCATCACCGAGCCATCGGCATAGAAGCTCGCGCGCAACTTGCGGATCACCCACGGCCTGCCGCCGGGCGGGACGTTCCGCACCGTGTTGATGACGGGCATCCCGGTGCCCGAATCGATGCCTGCCACCGGGTCGACCCCGATGCCGCGGCTGAACTGCACGATGGTATCGGCGGCCATGGCGCTGCCGGCAAGGCCGGCGCCGAGGGCCAGCGCGATCAAGGCGGATACGGTCTTCATCAGGATCTCCTCGCAAATGGGTGGGCATTCCGGACGGGTGGCCCGCGCGCTGCCCGATGCGCGCGAGCGCGGAGCGCCGCCGGAGGTCCGGCCTGCAACTCCATGTGCTTGCGTAAACACGGCACAATCGATTCCTATTCCACAGGGCGCCGCGACTATCCTCGGGCGACGCTGGTTCGAACCGTCTCGGGACCGGGCGCAGGGCGCGGGTCGGGTCCCGTTTACGGTTGCACCGCCTTCCGGCGGGCGTGCCTGCCCGGCGATCGCGATGCGCCGTCCTTTCTTCCGGAGACAGGAATGCGAAGACTGTCCACTCGAACCCTTGTGCTCACGACCCTGATCGCGGGAGTCGGCGCTGTCCTGACGGCGTGCGCGTCAGGCGACACGAATACTCCGACGGGTCCGCTGCAGCTTCTCGACGTCACGCTGCAGCCGGCGCGGGTACCGCCGCGCGCCGAAGGCGCACTGATGCTGAGCGCAGCCACGGGCTGTTATGTGGAATACGTCGGCAAGGGGCCGCGTGAACTCGTGTTCCAGTTCCGCGTCGCCCCGACGCGCCGCGTGGGCAGCATCGAGGAGTGCGTGACCTCGCTTCGCGGCCAGCCGGGAGTGACTGGAGTACAGCCTGCCAGGTGACCGGGCAGGGCGGGCACGCACCGCCGCGCCGCGTATGATCCCGTCGCCGCGCGCGCAGCAAGCCGGCGCCCTGCTTTCCAATCTCAAAACGAAGGAACAAAGGAAACACTATGCAAGCACGAAGCATTGTCGCTGCCGCCCTGCTGGCGCTGATGGCGCTTCCCGCCGTCGCTCAGCCGGCCAGTGGCGCCGTGGTGGCAAAGGACAGCCAGCCGGGCAAGGTCACGCTGGTCGAAGCTGTCCGGATCGTGGCGACCGTCGCGGCGATCGACAAGGCGAGCCGCCAGGTCACGCTGAAGGGCCAGGAGGGCGACAGCATGGTCCTCACGGCCGGACCGGAGGTGAAGAACTTCGATCAGATCAAGGTCGGCGATTCGGTCGTCGCCCGCTACATCCAGTCGCTCACTCTCGAACTGAAGAAGGGCGCCGCCGGCGTCCGCGAGCGCGTCGAAAGCGGCGGGGTGGCTGCGGCCAAGCCGGGCGAGCGTCCGGCCGGTGCTGCCGCCCGTGAGGTCAAGGTCACCGGAGACGTCATCGCCGTCGACGCGAAGAAGCAGACCGTCAAGGTCAAGGGCCCGAAACGCACGTTCGACCTGAGCGTGAAGGATCCCGAGCAGTTCAAGCTGGTCAAGGTAGGCGATCAGATCGAGGGCACCTACGTCGAGGCGGTCGCGGTATCGGTCGAGCCGGCGCCGAAGGCCGCCGCACCCAAGAAGTAGTTTCGCGCGGCGCGCGATGCCCGGCCCGGAGCCTGGCGTCGCGCGACGGACGAACCCGGGAAGGATCCTGTCCCGGAAACCAACGGCCCCGCGCGGGGCCGTTGGTCTTTCTCTCGCGGTCCGCAGCGGTGGCCCGGCTAAGGCAGCAGGCGCAGTTCGGCGGAATCGATTCCGACCTGCACGCGGCTGCCCGACGGATGGATGGGCGTGCTGGACAGGTGCGACACATCCGCTGTCAGCACGCTGGCGCCGACCCGCACCTCGTAACGGGTGAACTCCCCGAGGAACTCGCTGTCGACGACCTCGCCGTCGAACCAGAC
>JAOUJD010000215.1 GCA_029883565.1 Burkholderiaceae bacterium | reverse complement strand
AACCGGAGGTCATCGGCCAGCCTTGGACGGGCAGCGCCCCGGCCTCGCGGGGCCCCGCCTCCACGCTCGGGAAAGGGGCCAGGACGTGATCAGAAGGGATCGGCCGACTCTCCCGTCACCCGGGTAGCGACCGCTCACTCTGTCGGAGAGCTCACATCTGCTTGAAGAGGTGCGTGTAGTTCCGGCTGACCTCGAGCTTTTCGTTGCTGCCCTTGATCAGGACGAGCTGACGACCCCGGAAGTCCCGGGTGATGCCGGAGATTGCCTTGGCGTTGACGATCGTTGCCCGGTGGATCTGCCAGAACTGCTCCGGGTCGAGTTCGTCGACGAGTTCCTTGATCGGCTTCCGGATCAGGGCCTCGAAGCTGTCGGTCTGGACGCGCGTGTACTTCTCGTCCGAAGTGAAGAACAACACGTCCCCGACCGGGATCATCCGCAGCTGCTGGCCCACGCTCGCCTGGATCCAGCGCAGCGGCGCCTTGCCGGACCCGCCGGCGGCGCCATCCAGCTTCGCCGAGAGCTTCGAAAGGAGCTCTCCAAGGTCGCTGGGCCTGGTCCCGAGCCGTTTCTTGAGGCGCCCGACCGTGATCTCGAGGCGTTCCCGCTCCGCAGGCTTCAGCACGTAGTCGACCGCGCCGTGCTCGAAGGCATCGACCGCGTACTCGTTGTAGGCAGTGATGAAGACGATATGGCAGGCGTCGCCGATGGCACGGGCCGCCTCGATACCAGTCATCCCGGGCATGCGGATGTCTAGGAACGCGAGGTCCGGCCGATGTTCGCCGACGGCATTGACCGCTTCCTCGCCATTCCTGGCCTCGGCCAGGATCTCGAGTTCGGGCCACACCTCCGCCAGCCGTGCGCGCAACTGCTCGCGCATCAGCCTTTCGTCATCCGCAATGATCGCCGTGGGCATCGGGCGATTCTATCGGCAGCACGGCGGGCAGCGCAGCCCTCAGGCCGGCTGCGGCGCCACGTCAGGGACCGGTGCATCCGCCTCGAACGAATACGGAACCTCGATGGTCACGATCGTTCCGCTCGGCGAGTTGGCCTCGACGTTCAGCGAAGCCGTGCCCCCATAAAGAGCAGCCAGCCGCTCGCGAACGTTGGCCAGGCCGACGCCGGTGCCGGGCTGCGCCGCGACCGCGAAGCCCAGGCCTGTATCGGCCACCGTCACGCGCAACTTGCCATCGGCGATACCCGCCGAGATCGTCAACGATCCACCCTCGGGCTTCGGTTCGAGGCCGTGCTTGATCGAATTCTCGACCAGCGACTGCAGCATCATGGGGGGGAACTGCGCCGACTGCAGGCCCTGCGGCACGATGACCGAATACTGGAGCCGGTCCTCCATGCGGAATTTCAGGATCTCGAGGAAGGCCCGGCACAGCTGGACTTCCTTGCCGAGCGTGGTGGAGCCCTCGCGCATCTGCGGCAGGGCCGCGCGCAGGTACTGGATCAGGTTCTTCTGCATCTTCGAGGCGGTCTTCGGGTCCGTTTCGATCAGGTAGTCGACCGACGCCAGCGTGTTGAACAGGAAGTGCGGTTCCACCTGGGCCTGCATCATCTTCAGTTGCGCCTCGACGAGCTGCCGCTTCAGGCTCTCCTCCGCCGCCGTTGCAGTGGCGACCTGGGCGCGACGTTCCGCCCTCTTCTTCCCGCCCAGGACGATCTTCACGATGATCCCGGTGACGATCAGCAACGTGACGAAGCCCATCAACCAGTCGGCTCCGCCCTCGACGCGGTAATGCTTCACCTCGCGGGCAACCTGGCGGTTGATCTTGTCTTGCACGATCCTCTCGATCTGGTCGCGCGCGTGATCGAGCGCCTCGGCGATCTTCTCGGGATCCTGGGCAACCTCGCTCGGGATGCGAATGGAGCGCCCATCCCCCTCGATGATCACTTCCCCGGTCGCCGCGGGAGGCGCGGCGTCATCGGGAACCTCCTCTACCCGCACGCCCTTCTCGTCGACGATGACGGCGACCTTCTTGCCGTCCTTGTCGGCGAAGATGCGTATGCCGTTTTCGTCGATCGCCATCCCATTGCCCGGCGGCGCCTTCGCTGCCTTCTTCGGCGGGCCAGGGGGCACGGGGGGGACTGGCGGGGCAGCAGGCGACGGTGGCGTGGGGGACGCACCCGACGGAAGGTCCGGGGCTTGAATCCGGATCCCGTCGCTGCCGACTTGAATGTCCACCCTCACCTGATCCGTCGATGGATGAACGACGATGGTCCGCTCGTCTCCGGAAAGGATGCCGGTTGCGATGCCGCCGAAGATCAGCAACAGCACGGCGACGAGGAAGAACTTGCCCCAGCCGACCGTGGCCAGCCAGTCCCCGAGACGCGCTGCCGCGCCCTTCAGGACCGGCGCGGACGCGCGCGCCGCTTCCTTGGCGCCGCGCGTCGCATCCGCGAAGAAGCGGCCGGCAGCGGACCCGGAAGGGGGCGTCTTTCCCGAGGGATTCGGCCCCTTGGGGCCATCAGGATTCGTGGTCATTGCGGTCCAGTCGAAATCGGCGGTCGAAGCCGCGCTTGACTGAACTCTAGAGTTTGCGCCGGCCGCGGGCGTAGCCCTGTGCGACAGCCTGCAGGATGCGCGCCATGAGGCGCAGGAAACCGGTCCAGCCGGGAATCCAGGAGGCCGACCGGCCTTCCCGTCACGCCATGCCGCCGATGCGAAGCACCAGGGAGATGGCGAGCAACACCCAACCGGCGCGACCGGCGCGATCCGCCCAGGGGTTGGCAGCGCGGACCTTTTCAGCCTGCTGTACCAGTTCCTCGCGCTGCTTTCGGACCTTTTCAGCGGACACCGCTTCCTGGCCGCTGCTTGCCCTGACGATCGCACGCAGGAACGGAAACTGAACAATCATGGACAGCATCAGAGCGGCCGCTCCAAGATCTCCGAGGCCGCTTCCGACCCGACCGGCGTCGAAATCGACCAGGGCCGAGGCCGCCATGGCAGCGCTGAGCAGAAAGAGCGTCAGGCGCCACGCGCGTTCGCCGTTGCTGGGCTTGTTCGGTTCAGTTTTCATGTTCTCAAGATGGGGGATAACGGGCACGGGATCAAGCGGCCCACCCCGACCTCAGGGGCAACGCGGTCGTTTCCTTGATGCGCGACAAGGCAAAACTGGACTTGACGTCGGCCACGCCGGGTTGGCGCAGCAGCTGGCCCATTACAAAGCGGGAAAAGTGCCGCAAGTCCTGGACGTGGACCCGCAGCAGGTAGTCCATTTCGCCCGTCATCGCATAGCAGGCCGCGACTTCCGGCCATCCCTGGACCTGCGCGCTGAAGTCCTCGATGAACGTCGCGTCGCGCTTTTCGAGCTTGACGCTGACGTAGGCCAGCAACCCCAACCCAATCTTGTCGGGGTCCACCAGTGCCACGTACTGGCGGATCACCCCGTCGTTTTCGAGTCTGCGGATGCGCCGAAGGCACGGCGACGGCGACAACGAGACGCGCTCGGCGATCTCCTGGTTCGACAGACGTCCCTGCTGCTGCAGCACGTCCAGGATGCGCAAGTCAGTACGGTCGAGCTCGATTTGTGGCATTTTCTGTCGATTATGCGAATCAAATCACCATGATATTGCTCCAGCGGTCGGCCCGGCAGGACCTTTTGCAATCCATCGCCGCTGCGCTTATGGATACTTCGCCCCTTTGCCCCGCCGCAAGGACGAGTTGACGATGCGATTCACGCCCTGGGACAACCCGATGGGAACGGATGGCTTCGAGTTCATCGAGTACGCCGCTCCCGACCCGGCTGCGCTCGGCCGACTGTTCACGAGCATGGGATTCGTCGCCGTCGCGCGCCACCGCCACAAGGACGTGACGCTCTACCGGCAAGGCGGCGTGAACTTCATCATCAACGCCGAACCGGACTCGTTCGCGCAGCGTTTCGCCCGCCTCCACGGGCCATCGATCTGCGCCATCGCGTTCCGCGTGCAGGACGCCGCTTCCGCCTACAGGAGGGCGCTCGAGCTCGGCGCCTGGGGTTTCGACTCCAAGTCGGGACCGATGGAGCTCAACATCCCGGCCATCAAGGGCATCGGCGACTCGCTGATCTACTTCGTCGACCGCTGGCGCGGAAAGAACGGCGTCGCGCCGGGCGGCATCGGCGACATCGGCATCTATGACGTCGACTTCGAGCCCGTGGCCGGGACCGAACCGGCACCCGTCGGCTGTGGCCTGACAGCAATCGACCATCTCACGCACAACGTGCACCGCGGTCGAATGACGGAGTGGGCCGAGTTCTACGAACGCCTCTTCAATTTCCGCGAGGTCCGCTACTTCGACATCGAAGGCAAGCTGACCGGCCTGAAGAGCAAGGCCATGACGAGCCCGTGCGGGAAGATCCGCATCCCCATCAACGAGAGTTCCGACGACAAGAGCCAGATTGCCGAATACCTTGCCCTCTATCACGGCGAAGGAATCCAGCACGTCGCGCTCGCGACTGGAGATATCTACGCAACGGTGCGGGCGATGACCGCGCACGGCGTCGCCTTCCAGGACACGGTCGAGACCTACTACGACCTCGTCGACACGCGCTTGCCCGGGCACGGCGAGGACCTGGATGCCCTGCGCGAACTGCGGATCCTCATCGACGGCGCCACACACCAGGGCGCGCCGAACGAGCTGCTGCTGCAGATATTCACGCAGACCGTGATTGGCCCGATCTTCTTCGAGGTCATCCAGCGCAAAGGCGACGAAGGCTTCGGCGAGGGCAACTTCCGGGCGCTGTTCGAATCGATCGAGCTCGACCAGATCCGGCGCGGCGTCCTGACGCCCTCCAAGGGTGAAACGCCCGGGTAAGGCGGCCGCTGCCGTCATCGCGCACCGGGTGTGCGCGGAACCCGTTCTGCCGCCCCGGCGAAACGAGGTACCCGAGGGCGCAAGAAGCCCACCGGCCCGGGGGCCGGTGGGCTGACTCGGCGAGGTCGATCAGGTCGTGATCAGGGCTTGACGGGCGCCGGAGCGGGGCCAGCGGCGGCCGCGTGCCTGGCACGATGCCAGGCGACCATCTCGTCGCGCGACAGCATGCCATCCTTGTTGGCGTCGATGGCGTCGAAATACTGGGACAGCATCGGAAAACCT
>JAOUJD010000214.1 GCA_029883565.1 Burkholderiaceae bacterium | reverse complement strand
CGAAGGCCTCGGCCACCGTGCGGCCCACGGTCAGCAGCCCGTGGTTGCGCAGGATGAGCGAACGCTTGTCGCCGAGGTCGCGCACCAGCCGCGGCTTCTCGTCTTCGTTCAGCGCAACGCCCTCGTAGTCGTGGTAGGCGAGCGACGACAGCGGGAAGATCGAGTGCTGCGACAAGGGCAGCAGGCCGTCGCGCTGCGCCGACACGGCGACGCCGTTGACGGAGTGGACATGGAGCACGCAGTGCGCGTCCTCGCGCGCAGCGTGGATCGCGCTGTGGATGGTGAATCCGGCCGGATTGACGTCGTGCGGACTGTCGTCCACCTTGCGGCCGTCGAGATCGACCTTGACCAGGCTGCTCGCGGTGATTTCGCTGAACAGGAACCCGTAGGGGTTGATCAGGAAGTGATGATCGGGACCCGGTACCCGCGCCGAGATGTGAGTGAAGATCAGGTCGTCCCAGCCGTACAGCGCGACCAGGCGATAGCAGGCCGCGAGCGCAACCCGTTGTTCGCGTTCGGCGGCCGCGACCGCCGGCTGGATCTCCGTCGTGGAGTTCTTCATCGTCTCCTCCCTTCAGCCGGTGGGGCAGATTGTGCCGCCGCCGCGGGGTTCCGGGGCACAAACCCGCTCGGCCGGATGCCGGGCAGGCTTCAGCCCGGCGCCGGGGCCTCCTGCACGGCGCGCGCCGACCGCTACACCCGCACGATCTTGCCGGGGTTCAGGATGTTCTGCGGATCGAAGCTGCGCTTGATGCGCGCCATCAGCTCGAGCGCGTCATCGCCGTGCTCGTCGCGCAGGAAGTCCATCTTGTGCATGCCGACGCCGTGCTCGCCGGTGCAGGTGCCGTCCATCGCGAGCGCCCTGGCGACGATTCGGCCGTTGAGCCGCTCCGCTTCCTCGAGCTCGTCGGGCCGCGTGGGATCGGCGAGGATCGCGCAGTGGAAGTTGCCGTCGCCGACGTGGCCGAGGATGGGCGCGGGCAGCGGCGAGCGCGCGGTGTCGCTGATCGTTTCGGTGATGCATTCGGCCAGCCGCGAGATCGGCACGCACACGTCCGTCGTGAAGCTGCGGCAGCCGGGCTTCAGCTGCAGGCAGGCGAAGTAGGCATTGTGGCGCGCCTCCCACAGGCGCGACCGGTCTTCCGGCTTGCTCGCCCATTCGAACGCCGCGGCGCCGTGCTCGCGCGCGATGGCCTGCACCGTTTCCGCCTGCTCGGCCACGCCGGCGGCCGAGCCGTGGAACTCGAACAGCAGCATCGGCATCTCCGGCAGGCCCAGCCCGTTGCGGGCGTTGACGGCCTTCACGGTGAGTGCGTCCAGCAGTTCGCAACGGGCGATCGGCACGCCGAGCTGGATCGTCTCGATCGTCGTCCTCACCGCCGCTTCGACCGTCGGAAAGGAGCAGGTGGCAGCCGAGATCGCCTCGGGCTGCGGGTACAGCTTCAGCGTGATCTCGGTGATGATGCCGAGCGTGCCCTCGCTGCCGACGAAGAGCCGCGTCAGGTCGTAGCCGGCGCTCGACTTCCTGGCGCGCCGTGCCGTCCGCACGACCTTGCCCTCGCCGGTGACGACGGTCAGCGCCAGCACGTTCTCGCGCATCGTGCCGTAGCGCACCGCGTTCGTTCCCGACGCGCGGGTGGCGGCCATGCCGCCGATGGTGGCGTCGGCGCCGGGGTCGATCGGGAAGAACAGGCCCGTGTCCCGGATCTCGGTGTTCAGCTGCTTGCGCGTCACGCCCGCCTGCACGGTGACGGTCAGGTCCTCCGGATTCACCGCAATGACCTGGTTCATCTGCGACAGGTCGACCGAGATGCCGCCTTCGAGCGCGAGCAGGTGGCCCTCGAGCGAGGTGCCGACTCCGTACGGGATGAGTGGCACGCGATGCGCCACGGCGAGGCGCACGAGCGCGGCCACCTCGTCGGTGGAGTGGGCGAAGACGACCGCGTCCGGCGGCAGCGGCGGGTAGGGCGATTCATCGCGCCCGTGCTGGTCGCGCACCGCCTCCGCCAGCGACAGCCGGTCGCCGAACAGGGCCTTCAGGCTTTCGAGCATCGCGGCCGCGATCGGCTTGCGGATCGCCTGGTTCGGCAGGGGCGCGTTCATAATCGGTCTCCAAAGCGGCATTCAGAAGGCATTCTATGGGCAACCGACTCTCGCAAATCGCCACGCGGACGGGTGACGCCGGCACCACCGGACTCGGGGACGGCACGCGCGTCGACAAGGACCACCTGCGCATCTGCGCGCTGGGCGACGTTGACGAACTGAACTCGTTCGTCGGCCTGCTGGCCACGGAGGACCTGCCGCCCGAGGTGCGGGCCGACCTCTCGGACATCCAGCACGACCTTTTCGACCTCGGCGGCGAACTCGCGATCCCTGGCTACACGATGATCGCCGACAAGCAGGTGGCGCGCCTCGACGCGCGGCTCGCGCACTACAACGCCGACCTGCCGCGGCTGGCCGAGTTCATCCTGCCCGGCGGCTCGCGCGCGGCGGCGGTCGCCCATCTGTGCCGCACCGTGTGCCGGCGCGCCGAGCGCGCGCTGGTGGCGCTCGGCAAGCAGGACAAGGTCAACGACGGTCCGCGGCAGTACCTGAACCGGCTGTCGGACCTGATGTTCGTGCTGGCGCGGGTGCTGAACCGGCATGCGGGCGGCACCGACGTGCAGTGGCAGCAGCGCAAGAACCAGTAGTCGCTCGTTGCGCCGGCGCATGGTCGCGCTGGCGCCGCGGGACGAAGTCTCCGAGGCCGGGCCCGATTGGGCACAATGCCGCATGCGTTTCCTCAGGCTCTTCCTTCTGATGATGTTGCTGCCGGCGCCGCTCGTGTGGGCGGCGCCCGGCTATGCCGTCTGGGGCACGTTCAAGTACCCGCCCGGTTTCGACCACTTCGGATACGTCAATCCGGACGCACCCAAGGGCGGCGAGCTGGTCATGGTGGCCAGCTCGCGCATTTCGACGTTCGACAAGTACAACCCGTTCACGCTCAGGGGCAACGCGCCGTCGCACACCGTCGACCTGCTGTTCGAGTCGCTGCTGACGGAGCCGTACGACGAGATCGGTGTCGCCTACGGCCTGCTGGCGGAGGACGTCGACGTCGCGGCGGACCGGATGTCGGCGACGTTCCGGCTCCGCCGCGAAGCCCGCTTCCACAACGGCGACCCGGTCACGGCGTCGGACGTGAAGCACAGCTACGAGACGCTGATCTCGAAGTTTGCCGCTCCGGGCTACGCCACGCTGCTGGCCGACGTCGCCGGCGCCGACGTCCTCGACGACCGGACGATCCGGTTCCGCTTCAGGAAGCCCGACCGGCAGCTGCCGCTCGTCGTCGGCACGAAATTGCTGGTCTTCAGTCCGAAGTGGGGCATGGAAAACGGCAAGGCCAAGCCGTTCGACCAGGTCGTGCAGGACACGCCGATCGGAACCGGGCCATACCGGATCGGGCCCGTGCGCTTCGGCAAGGACGTGACGTTCGTGCGCGACGAGAACTACTGGGCGCGCAACCTGAACGTGCGCAAGGGCATGAACAACTTCGACCGGATCACGGTCAAGATCTATCGCGACAACACGGCGCAGCTCGAGGCGCTCAAGGCTGGCGAGTTCGACCTGATGCAGTTCTTTTCCGCAGGCGACTGGACTCGGCGGCTGAACGGCAGGCGGATCGACAGCGGCGAACTCATGAAGGAAGAGTTCAAGCACCGGCTTCCCGAGGGCTTCTACAGCTACGTCCTGAACCTGAGGCTGCCGAAGTACCAGGACCGGCGCGTGCGCATGGCGCTCGAGCTGGCGATGGACTACGAGTGGATGAACCTGCACCTCTTCCGCGGCGCCTACAAGCGCGTGAAGGGGGTGTTCGGAAACACGGATTGCGAGGCGAACGGCCTGCCGTCTGCGCGCGAGGCGGCCCTGCTCGAACCCTTTCGCGGCAGCCTGCCGGCCGAGGTCTTCGGCCCGATGGCGGTACCGCCGACGACGACGCCGCCCAACTCGCTGCGCGCGAACCTGCTGAAGGCGCAGGAGCTGCTGAAGGAAGCGGGCTGGACGTACCGCGACGGCGCGCTGCGGAACGGCAAGGGGGAGCCCTTCGTCATCGAGTTCCTCGACAGCACGGAGGCCCGCGGCGCGACGACGACCGCGGCGTGGAAGCGCGCGCTGGCGCAACTCGGCATCGACTTCGAACTGCGCGAGGTCGACTTCGCCCTCTGGCAGGAGCGGCTGGAATCGAACAAGTTCGACATGCTGAGCATCTCGTTCCCGGGCACGCATTTCCCGGGCTCGGACTACGCGGACCTGTTCGGAAGCAAGGCGGCCGACATTCCCGGATCGGGCAACTACGGCGGAATCAAGGATCCGGCGATCGACGCGCTCGTCGCGCGCCTGTCGGGCGCGGAGGAGCGCGACGACTACATCGCCGCCTGCCGTGCGCTCGATCGGGTCATCGCGCACGGGCACTACCTGATCCCGGCGTGGACCTCGAGGGGGCCGCGCATCGCCTACAGCGCGTGGAAGCTGGTGCGCCCGAGCGTCGTGCCGCCGTATCCGCCGGAGGGGGTGCCGTACCTGAACTGGTTCATGACCTCGTGGTGGGCGCGCATGCCGCCCCGGACCGCACCCTGACGCGCGATGTTCTCCTACGTCCTCAAGCGGGTCCTGCTGATGCTTCCCACGCTGTTCGGGGTGCTGCTCATCACGTTCGTGGTCACGCAGTTCGTGCCCGGCGGTCCCGTCGAGCAGTACATCGCCGAGTCGCGGCGGCTGCAGGGGGGTGGCGGCGAGGCGTCGGCGTATCGGGGCGGCCAGGGGGTGGATCCGAAGAAGATCGAGCAGATCAAGGCGCTCTACGGCTTCGACAAGCCGCCGGCCGAGCGCTTCTGGAAGATGCTCGGTCAGTACGCGCGCTTCGACCTGGGCCGCAGCTTCTTCCAGAACAAGCCTGTCGGCCAGCTCATCGTCGAGAAGCTGCCGGTCTCGATCAGCCTGGGCATGTGGACCTTCCTCATCAGCTACCTGATCGCAGTGCCGCTGGGCATCGCCAAGGCGGTGCGCGCGGGATCGCGCTTCGATTTCATCACGACGCTGGCGGTGCTGGCGGGCTATGC
>JAOUJD010000213.1 GCA_029883565.1 Burkholderiaceae bacterium | reverse complement strand
TGAAGAAAAGCGAGCCGTACTACGACCCGGACCGGATGCAGTACTACACCCAGTTCGTCGAGGGGCTCGGCAACGTCGAGCACCGGATCATCGTCAGCGACCAGATTCCGCCCGGATTGGGCGGCGGATTCCCGAATACGCACCCCGGTGCCTGCCAGTACAGTGGCAGCGGCGTCGTCTGCCAGGTTCCGCCCGGGCATTATTTCATGATGGGGGATAACCGGGACAACAGTGAGGACAGCCGCTTCTGGGGCTTCGTTCCGGACGAAAATATCGTCGGCCGCGCCTTCTTCATTTGGATGAATTTTGGCAATATCGGGCGCATCGGAAGCTTTAACTAGAAGTAAGATTCCTAAACTATTGAAAAGCTTGGGGAAGATGAACACTCAGTTCGCACATCGGCAGCGTGGTCTAAGCCTGATCGGGCTGATCTTCATCGGCATCATCGTCGTTGCGCTGCTCTCCCTGGGCTTCAAGACGGTGCCGGCGGTGATCGAGTACATCGCGATCGAGCGCGCGGTGCAGAAGATCAAGAACGAAGGCACCACGGTGCGCGACATCCAGGCGGCGTTCGAGCGCCACAGGACCATCGACGACATCACATCGATCACGAGCCGTGACCTCGACATCACGAAAGAGGGCGACAAGGTCGTGATCAGCTACGCGTACCAGAAGAAGATCCCGATCCTCGACAACGTGTCCCTGGTCATCGATTTCGCCGGCACGACCCGGGACCGGCAAACCAGGGCCGTTCCTTGAGCGGCCGGAACCTGATCCGTGGCGATGGACCTGACGGCGCTTGAGGAGCGCCTCGGCTACTCCTTCGTCCAGCGCGGCATGCTGGAGCAGGCGGTAACCCATCGCAGCCACGGCGCGGTCCACAACGAGCGTCTCGAGTTCCTCGGGGACGCGGTCCTGAACTGCGCGGTCGCGCAGCTGCTGTTTGCCAAGTACGCCCGCCTCGACGAGGGCGACCTGTCCCGCCTGCGGTCCAACCTGGTGAAGCAGCAGTCCCTGGCTGACATCGCCGAGAAGCTTGTCCTGTCGGAGTTCCTGCGGCTGGGCGAGGGCGAGATGAAGAGCGGCGGTTTCCGTCGCCCGTCCATTCTCGCGGACACGATGGAAGCGATCTTCGGAGCGATCTTCGTGGACAGCGGCTTCGACGCCGCCCGCGCCGTGATCGGCAAGCTGTTCGACCCGGTGCTGAAGACCGTCGATCCCAAGACGCTCGGCAAGGACAGCAAGACGCTGCTGCAGGAATACCTCCAGGGCAAGCGCATCGCGTTGCCGCTGTATGCAGTGGTCGAGACCCGCGGCGCGGCGCACAACCAGGAATTCGAGGTCGAGTGCTCGATCCCGAAGCTCGAGATCAACGTGCGCGGCACCGGGCGCAGCCGGCGCGCCGCCGAGCAGTCGGCGGCCAAGCGCGCTCTCGAGACCGCGCAGCAGGCGATGGCCCAGCTCGGCCGCCGGCCGCGGAAGAAGGCCGCCGCCGCCGAATCGACGGTCGCGGCGGCGCCGAGTCCCCCGGCCGATGGCGCCGCGCAGACTGCCGACCAGACCTGAAGGCACGCCCTGATGGCGCAGGCCGCACCGCGGCGGGTGGGCATGGTGGCCGTCATCGGACGGCCGAACGTCGGCAAGTCCACGCTGGTCAATGCGCTCGTCGGCGAGCGGGTCAGCATCACGTCCCGCAAGCCGCAGACGACGCGCGACCGCGTACTCGGGGTGCGCACGGACGAGGCGGCCCAGTACATCTTCGTCGACACCCCCGGGTTCCAGCGTCGGCATCGCTCGGCACTGAACCGGCGCATGAACGACAAGGTCACGGGCGCGCTGTCGGAGGTCGACGCCGTCGTGCTCGTGATCGAGGCGACCGGGTGGAAGCCAGAGGACGAGGAAGTCGTGAGGCTGCTGCCCGCGGGGTCCGACCGCGTGATCCTGGCGATCAACAAGACCGACACGATCGCCGAGCGCGAACGGCTGCTGCCGCTGCTGGCCGACTCGATGCGCCGGTTTCCCTTCCACGCGATCGTCCCGGTCAGCGCCGAGAAGCATCGGCAGCTCGACGACCTGCTGAAGGAAATAGCGCCGCTGCTGCCTGAGGGCGTGCCGCTGTTCGACGCCGACCAGTACACCGATCGCAGCGTCCGCTTCCTCGCTGCCGAGCAGATCCGCGAAAAGGCCTATCGCCTGCTCGGCGATGAGCTGCCCTACGGGATCGCAGTGACCATCGACCGCTGGGACGAGGAGGAGGCTGGCGCGGCCATTGTCGCCACGCTGGTGGTCGACCGCGAAGCACACAAGCCGATCGTGATCGGCAAGGACGGCGCCAAGCTGCGCGAGATCTCGCGCCTGGCGCGCGCCGACATCGCGGAGATGCTCGGCAAGCGCGTGCACCTCGAAGTCTGGGTCCGGGTCAAGCGGGGCTGGAGCGATGATGCCCGCGCACTGCGGACGCTTGGCTATGACTGAAGCGGCCGCGCCGGCGGCGCGACGCACCGCGCGCGCGCGGGCGGCGGACGTGCGCGTCGATCACCAGCCCGGGTTCGTGCTGCACAGCTATCCGTGGCGCGAGACCAGCCTGATCGTCGAGGTGTTCAGCCGCGATTTTGGCCGGGTGGCGCTGGTGGCGCGCGGCGCCAAGCGCCCGACGTCGCAGTTCCGTGGGCTGCTGTCGCCGTTCAATCCGCTCGCGGTCAGCTGGAGCGGACGCAACGACATCAAGATGATGGTGCGCGCGGACTGGCTGGGCGGGATGCAGCCGTTGCGCGGCGACGCCCTGCTGGCGGCGTTCTACGCGAACGAGCTGCTCGTACGCCTGCTGGCGCGGCTCGACCCGCACGAGCGATTGTTCGGCAGCTACGTGGAACTGCTGCGGGCGCTGTCCCACGAGACCCGGCACGACATCACGCTGCGGACCTTCGAACTCGATCTGCTGCAGGACATCGGCTACGAAGTTCCGCTCGATCGCTGCGCGGACGGCGAGCCGATCGATGCGGAGGCGCACTACCTGTTCGGCGTCGGCCAGGGCGCGCAGCGCCGGGAGCCGGGCGACACCGACGACGGCAGCACCGTGACCGGCCGGACGCTGCTGGCGATGGCGGCGCGGCGCTTCGATGACGACGGCGTGGCGGCCGAGGCCAAGGGCCTGCTGCGGCGGGTGATTCGCTACCATCTCGGCGGCAAACCCCTGAACACCCGGCGCATCCTGCAGGACCTCAAGCAACTCTAGTCGCATGACGGCACTGAGCGTCAATCTCAACAAGGTCGCCCTCGTGCGCAACACGCGGCCGATCGGCATCCCGAGCGTGACCCGCGCCGCCCTGCTGGCGCTGGAGGCGGGCGCCGACGGCATCACGGTGCACCCGCGACCGGACGGGCGTCACGTGCGCGCGGAGGACGTCGCGGCACTGTCCGAACTGCTTCGTGGCTGGCCGGCCGTCGAATTCAATATCGAAGGCAACCCGTTCCACGGCCTAATGGATTACGTCGCGCAGGTGCGGCCGCACCAGTGCACCTTCGTGCCCGACGAGACGGGGGCATTCACCTCCGACCACGGGTGGGACCTGCCGGCGGACGCCGAGCGCCTGGCGCCGATGATCGAACAGGCACGCGGGCTCGGCGTGCGGGTCAGCCTGTTCATGGACCCGGTGCCCGGCGCGATGCGCTTCGCCGCGGCGCTCGGCGCCGACCGCGTCGAGCTCTACACGGAACCCTACGCCCAGCGCTTCGGCAGCGCGGGCGAAGCAGACAGCCTGCGCGAGTACCGCGCGGCGGCCGAAGCGGCGCTGGCGGCGGGCCTGGGGGTCAATGCCGGCCACGACCTGAATCGCTTCAACCTGGCTCCCTTCCTCGCGGCCGTTCCAGGCGTCGACGAGGTGTCCATCGGGCACGCGCTGATCGCCGACGCCCTCGAGTTCGGACTGGGCGCGACGGTCCGGATGTACCTGGCGGAGATCCGTCGTGCCGAAGCGATGCGGAGGGCAGGATGATCTTCGGAATCGGGGTCGACCTGATCGAGGTGGCCCGGATCGAGGCGGCCTATGCCCGGTTCGGCGAGCGGTTCGCGCAGCGCATCCTCGGCGTGCGGGAACTCGAGCGGTATCACGCGCGACGCGCTCGCTCGGATGCGCGCGGCATCGCCTTCCTCGCGACCCGGTTCGCGGCGAAGGAGGCAATCTCGAAGGCGCTGGGCCTGGGGATGCGATCACCGATGGCCTGGCGCGCAGTGGAGATCATCAACGACCCGAGCGGGCGGCCGCTCGCGTTTGCGCAGGGGGAACTGCGCGCGTTCATGCAGCGCCGGCGGCTGCGGCTGCACGTGTCGTTGACCGATGAACGCTCGATGGCGACCGCCTACGCGATTGCCGAGGTGGAGGGCATGCCGTGAGCGGACTCGGTCCGGTGGTCGTGGGCGTGCAGGGGACCGGGCTGGGGCCGGAGGATCGCGAGCGGCTGGCGCACCCCCTGGTGGGCATGGTGATCCTGTTCGCGTCGAACTACGAATCGCCCGAGCAGCTGCGGCGCCTGACCGCGGAGATCCATGCGCTGCGCGACCCGCCGCTGCTGATCGCCGTTGACCACGAAGGCGGGCGGGTCCAGCGCTTCAGGCGCGGCTTCACGCTGCTGCCGCCGATGCGCGCGCTTGGCCGGCTGTGGGAGCGCGATGTGCTGGCCGCCTGCCGGACCGCCGCGTCGGTGGGCTATGTGCTGGCGTCCGAATTGCGCGCGCACGGCGTGGATTTCTCCTTCACCCCGGTCCTCGATCTCGACCACGGGCGAAGCGAGGTGATCGGCGACCGTGCCTTTCATTCGGACCCGCGCGTCGTCACCCTGCTGGCCTCGCATCTGATGCACGGACTGCAGCTGGCGGGGATGGCGAATTGCGGCAAGCACTTTCCCGGGCACGGGTGGGCCGAGGCCGATTCGCACGTCGATGTGCCGCACGACGCGCGCGCAAGAAGCGCGATCCTCGCGGCCGATGCCGCGCCCTACCGCTGGCTCGGGCGCCAGCTGACGTCGGTGATGCCGGCGCATGTGGTCTACGACAAGGCGGACCGGTCGCCGGCGGGCTTTTCCCGGCGGTGGATCGAC
>JAOUJD010000212.1 GCA_029883565.1 Burkholderiaceae bacterium | reverse complement strand
GGCGATCGAGGCGACGCTGATCGAACTCGTCGACGCAGTGGGCTGCGACCTCGTGCTCACGACCGGAGGCACGGGCCCGGCCCGCCGCGACGTGACGCCGGAGGCGACGCGCGCCATCGCGACCCGCGAAATGCCCGGGTTCGGCGAGCAGATGCGCCGCATCTCGCTCGAGTTCGTGCCGACCGCGATCCTGTCGCGGCAGCTCGGCGTCCTGCGCGAAGGCGACGGCCACGCGGCGCTGATACTCAACCTGCCCGGACAGCCGAAGGCAATCGCGGAGACGCTCGAGGGGCTGAAGGGACCGGACGGGACAACGCTGGTGCATGGCATCTTCGCCGCCGTTCCGTACTGCATCGACCTGATCGGCGGCCCGTACATCGAAACGCACGAGGCCGTGGTCAAGTCGTTCCGTCCCAAGAATGCACAACGAAAGCCGTCGGCATGAGCGCGCTGCTGCAATGCGTTGAAGTCCAGACCGACGCCGCACCCGCAGCGACCGTGATCCTGCTGCATGGCCTGGGCGCCGACGGCTACGATTTCGTGCCGGTCGTCCGCGAGTTCGAGGCGCACGGCGCGCCGAGCGCGCGCTACGTGTTTCCGCACGCCCCGACGATGCCGGTCACGATCAACGGCGGGTACGTGATGCGGGCCTGGTACGACATCCTCGGTACCGACCTGGTGCGCCGCGAGGACGACAAGGGCATACGCGCATCGCAGGCCATGGTTGAAGCCTTGATCCAGCGCGAAGTGGACCGCGGCACGCCGCGGTCGCGCATCGTGCTGGCCGGCTTTTCGCAGGGTGGTGCCATCACCTTGCACACCGGGCTGAGACAGCACGAACCCCTGGCGGGGCTGGTCGCATTGTCGTGCTACCTGCCTCTGGCCGACTCGTTCTCCGGTGAGGCGGCCGGCGGCAGCGCCAGGGTGCCGATCTTCCTCGCGCACGGCACGTCCGATCCGGTGGTGCCCATGGCCCGCGGCGCAGCCTCCCGCGACGTCCTGCGGGCCGCCGGGTACGACGTGCAGTGGCACGAGTACCCGATGCCCCATTCGGTGAGCGCCGAGGAGATCCGCGACATCGCGGAGTTCCTGCAGCGTGTCCTGGCCTGAGAAGGCCGGCGTCGCCTAGCGGCGGTCGACGCTCCAGCCGCCGGCACCAAGCGCAGCCACCATCAGCAGGCCGCCGGTCACCGCCATGTTCTTCATGAACATCAGCTGCTGCACCATTTGCTGAGCCGCCGGCATCGCCCAGTAGTTGTGGAACAGGACGCTCGCCAACACGGTGAAACCGGCCAGCGCAAGCGCCGCCCAGCGCGCCTTCCAGCCGATCAGCAGCAGCGCGCCGCCCACGAGTTCGACCACCACGGCCGCCGCCGCCAGCAGCTGCGGGGCGGGCAGGCCCACCGAGCCGATGTAGCCAACCGTTCCGGCGAATCCGCCGATCTTGCCGTAGCCTGCCAGCAGGAACATGGCGGCCAGCAGGGTGCGTCCGGCCAGGGCGGCTGCATTTGCCATCGTTGAATTCATTTTCCGTCTCTCCAGTTGTCAGGGCAGATCGAACGCCAGCACTTCGGCACCTTCGCCGTCGGACAGCACGACGCTTTCCGCATCCGTGATCATCGCCGCATCGCCTGCGGCGAGGAGCTGATCGCCGACCCGTAGCGTGCCGCGAGCGACGTGGACGTAGGCGCGCCGCCCTGGCGCCAGCCGCAGCGTGTCGCGCTCGCCGCCGTCGAACAGTCCGGCATGCACGCGCGCATCCTGGTGGATCGTGACCGAGCCTCCCGCACCGTCCGGCGAGGCGATCAGGCGCAGGCGACCGCGTTTGTCGACCGCCTCGAAGCGCTTCTCCTCGTACCCGGGGGCAATGCCGCGCACGGCGGGTTCGATCCAGATCTGCAGGAAGTGGGTGGTCTGCGCGGACGCGTGGTTGAACTCGGAATGCCGCACTCCGGTGCCCGCACTCATCCGCTGCACGTCGCCCGGCCTGATCACCGAGCCGTTGCCCATGCTGTCCCTGTGCGCGAGTTCGCCGTCCAGCACGTAGCTGATGATCTCCATGTCGCGGTGACCGTGCGTGCCGAAGCCCATGCCAGGAGCGACCCGGTCTTCGTTGATGACCCGAAGCGGACCAAAGCCCATGTGCTCGGGGTCGTAGTAGTCCGCGAACGAGAAGCTGTGAAAGGACTTGAGCCAGCCATGATCCGCGTAGCCCCGCTCGCTGCCGCGTCGCACCGAAATCATTCGCACACTCCTTGTTCGATTCGTCTTCCGCCTTGCCGGCGGCACGGCCCGAAGCTTGTGACTATTCCCGACTAAACACATCGGGTTTAGACTGACGAACTCGTTCATTCTTGTTCACCATTCGTGCATGAAACTGACGCTCGAGTCCCTCGAACTCGTCGACGCCATCGCCCGCCGGGGCAGTTTTGCCGCCGCGGCCTCCGAACTGGGGCGAGTTCCGTCGGCCGTCACATATGCCGCCCGGCGCCTCGAAGAGGACCTGGACGTCCTGTTGTTCGATCGCCGGGGCTATCGGGCACGCCTGACGGCGGCCGGGGAAGAATTGCTGCGCGAGGGGCGGCACCTGCTGGCGGCCGCGGACGACCTGGCGCGCCGGGTCCAGCGGGTCGCCGCCGGATGGGAGCAGGAGCTGCGGATCGCGCTGGACACGATCATTCCGTTTGATCGTCTTGTGCCGCTACTCGACGATTTCTGTGCGGTAGCACCCACGCAGGTGCGCATCGCGGAAGAGGTGCTGGGCGGAACGTGGGATGCGCTGCTGGCCGGGCGCGCCGACCTCGCGATCGGCGCATCGCAGGAAGGTCCCGCGCCGCATCGGCTCAGCGTCGGTTACCGGTCCGAGCCCCTGGGCACGGTACCGCTCGTGTTCGCGGTCGCCCCCGGCCATCCGCTCGCAGCGCTGCCCTCCCCCGTCACGCTCGCCGAGATCCGCCGGCATCGCCAGATCGTCGTCGGCGACACGTCGCAGCAGCTGGCACCCCGTACGTCCGGACTGCTCGGCGCGGCCGACGTACTGGCGGTCCCCACGATGGCGGCGAAGGTCGAAGCCCAGAAGGCCGGTCTCGGCTGCGGCTACCTGCCGCTGCAACGGATCCGGGACGCTGTCGCGCGCGGCGAACTGGTCGTGAAGGACACGGATCAGGGCGAGCGCAGCAGCCGGCTCAGCATCGCCTGGCGCCAGGACGCACGCGGCCAGGCGCTCGCCTGGTGGATCGAAATGCTCAGGAACTCCGGGACACGCGCGGCACTAGTGGCGTGACCTTGCTCGGGACGCTCGCACCCTGCGCGAAGGCGTAGCGGTTCTTGCCCTTCAGCTTGGCGTCGTACATGGCCAGGTCGGCCAGCTGAAGCAGTCGCTCGAGGTCGCGTCCCTGCTCCGGGGCGAGCGCCACGCCGATGCTGGCCGAGACCGTCAGTTCCTGCGGGCCGCCGGGAAGCGCGGCCGGCTGCGCGACCGCGCCGAGCAGGCGCTCGGCGATCTTCTCGACTTCCATCATGGAGCCGACGTCGGGCACCAGCACGGCGAATTCGTCGCCGCCGCGCCGCGCGACCGTGTCCTGCGGGCGCATCACGCGCGTCAGGCGGACGGCGATCTCCCGCAGCATGAGGTCGCCGACCTCGTGGCCCCAGCGGTCGTTGATTTCCTTGAAGCCATCGAGATCGATCGCCACCACCGCGCAGCTCACCCGACGCAGTTCGGAAGTCGCCAAGGCGGCCGCCGCCCGCTCCGTCAGCAGGCGGCGATTCGGCAATCCCGTCAGGTCGTCGTGCTGCGCCTCGTGCAGCGCATTCGCTTCACGCTGCTTCAGCGTGTCGATATCGGCGATCACCAGCACGTATTCGCCCGACGCGATCGAGCGGGCCGTCACCTGGCACCAGGCCGCGTCCGCGATGCCTCGCGTCGGGTTGCGCCGCACCCGCACTTCGCGCACGACCGCCTGATCGCGCGCCCGTGCCTCGTCGGCCGCCTGCGTCACGTCGTTCCAGTCGTCGGCGTCGAGCAGCGACCCCGCAACCGGCATCTTCGCCAGTTCGTCGGGCGGCAGGCCGGCCAGCCGCAGGAAGGCGTCGTTGCAGCGCTGCACCAGTCCCTGCTTCACGACCGCGATCGCCTGGCCGGCGGAATCAAGGACTGTCCGCTCCACGCGCAGCGCCTCGGACAGGCGACGCTCGCGCGACTTCAGCGCGGTCAGGTCCGCGTTCATGCCGATCGCGCCGGCAAAGCGCCCGTCGTGATGGCGCAACGGCACCGCGCTGATGGAAACGATGATGCGCCGCCCGTCCTGCGTGAGGTGGACCGCCTCCAGGTCGCGGATCGCCCGTCCCTCGCGCAGCGCCTCGAATGCCATCTTCACGGCCGGCTGTTCGACGTCGGTCGGCAGCAGCGTATGCACGGCGCGCCCGCGCAACTCGCGCGTCTCGTAGCCATAGATCTCGCGGGCCGCGCGACGGCTCGCGAACGTCAGCGTGAAGTTGGCATCGCAGGCCCAGATCAGGCTGGCGGACGCCTCGACGAGGGACTTGTATTGCGCCTTGCTGCGCTTGAGCCGGTCGATCTCGAGCAGTTCTGTCGGCGAGGCGATGGTGTCGAGGACCATCACCGCATTGCTCTTCTGGCCGGAGTACGGGACGAAGTGGCTGCGCAGGTACAAGCGGCCGCCGGACCGGCTGGTGCGGGCGTTGGCGACATCGAACACCGGCTCTCCGCGCATGGCCTTCTGCAGCGCCTGCATGACCGGCAGCCGCGACTCGGACTTGAACTCGAAGGCTTCGTCCCACTGTGGCCGCAGCCGCGGCTCCGTGCGCAGGCCCCAGCGTTTCGGCTCCGAGCCCTGCGCGTGCACGACCCGTCCCTGCGCATCGACCAGCCAGACCAGCACGGGCAGCCGCGCCATCAGGTCCCCGGCGCTATCGACCACGCGCGCGGATGCCGAACCGGCGGCGGCGATCGTGCCGACGACCGGAGCCACGGCCCCGGCGCCCGTCGGGGGGCGGGTCATGCAGACCACGCGCACATTGCGCATCGCGCCCGCGGCGTCACGCATCTGCATGAACTCGTCGAACACGGCGCCTGAGCGCAAGGC
>JAOUJD010000211.1 GCA_029883565.1 Burkholderiaceae bacterium | reverse complement strand
GCCGATCAGCCCGAGGGGCAGCACGCTCCGCGCCTGGTCCGGCGACGTGTCGTCGCGCCCGAGATGCACGCCGTCGGCGCCGACGGCGGCGGCCAGCGTCGCGCTGTCGTTGACGATCGCGACGCCGCCAGCGGCCCGGACGAGTCCGACCAGCGCGCGCGCCTGCGCTTCCCGTTCGTCTTCGGCGGCGATCTTGTTGCGGTACTGCACGGCCCGCACTCCGGCGCCAAGGGCTCGTTCAACGATGCCCAGCACGCGCCCGAAGTCACTTCCAGCGGCATCCGGCGTCAGCAGGTACACGCCCGACAGGCGGGCTGGATCAGCCCGGTCAGTTGGCATCGGCGACTTCATCCTCGTCGTCGTCCCCGGCCCAGAACAGCCGGTCGGGCACGGCCACGCCCAGGCCGGCCGGAAACGCGTGCATCAGGGCCGCGGTCGTGTACTGCGAAGCTTCCTGAACGGCCTCGGGCACGTCGATGCCCTGGGCGAGCAAGCCGGCGAGTCCTGCGGACAGCGTGTCGCCGGCGCCGCGGAACTGGCCGCCGGCCGGATGCGCGAGGCGGGGCAAGGTGTCCCGGCGCACCAGGCCGGACTCGTCGTAGAGCAGGTTCACGAGGGTCGCGGCCCCGGGCTCTGCATCGGAGATCAGCGCGTATTCGACGCCGCAGTCCGTCAGGTGGCGGGCGCAATCCGCCGCGGAATACGCCTCA
The DNA here is from genome assembly GCA_029883565.1 of Burkholderiaceae bacterium. Classification (GTDB taxonomy): domain Bacteria; phylum Pseudomonadota; class Gammaproteobacteria; order Burkholderiales; family Burkholderiaceae_F; genus JAOUJD01. The sequence goes on along the minus strand of JAOUJD010000211.1, from coordinate 4,399 downwards.
GCCAGTTCGCCGGCGTCTCCCAGCGCTGCGAAGCGGCGCGCCTGCGACAGGCTCAGCGTGATGACGGTCGTCTGCGGCAGCAGCAGTTCGCGCATCGCTTCGACCAGTTCCTCGTCTTCCCACTCCTCGCCGCTCGAGTGATCGAGCATGGGGTCGAGTACCACGGGCACGTCGGAGAAGTCGGCCAGCACCTCCGCCACCGGCTGCACCTGGTCGGCGTCGGCGAGCGCGCCCACCTTGAAGGCGGCCACCGGCATGTTCTGCAACACCGACTTCGCCTGGATCTCGACGAGTTCGGGATCGATCGCGAGCCAATCGTCGCCCTCTTCCCGTCCGCTCGTGGCAATGGCGGTGACAACGGTGGCCGGATGGCAGCCCATGCTCGCGCAGGCGAGCTGGTCGGCCTGGATGCCGCCCGCGCCAGTGGGGTCAGACAGACCGAAGGAGAGAACGACCGGCAATGAGGACATTTTGGACACCCGCCTGGCGGCAAGTGATCGAGCGAAACAGCATGGTACCGACCTGCAATTCGATAACGTGAAGGTGGTAGCAATCACCTTTGATGCCACGTTATGATCGGACGCTAAGTGTTTGATTTTAACGGCTGACTTGCTTTACCGGGGCGATGACGACAAGCGTGGTGATGAAGACCTGGATGTGCCTGATCTGCGGCTGGATCTACGACGAGGCTGCGGGACTACCGGACGAGGGGATCGCCCCCGGAACGAAGTGGGAAGAACTTCCGCCGAACTGGACCTGTCCGGAATGCGGCGCCCGCAAGGAAGATTTCGAAATGGTCGAAATCTGACCGCGGAACCGCCGTTTTCCGCGCGGTTGCGCATGGCGCCTTCCGGTACAACGTACGGATCGGTCGATCGTATCGTCCGCGATTCTTTGCCTTGCGGGTCCGGCGCGGCCGGTCATCGATAGGGGCGCATTCGCGGCAGCGGTCGTGTAACGAGGACTAGACGACATGCCCGCAGACTTCACGGACATCCGCGGCAAGAAGGTGATGGTGATCGACGACTCGAACACCATTCGCCGCAGCGCGGAGATCTTCCTGTCTCAAGCCGGCTGCCAGGTGATCCTGGCGCAGGACGGCTTCGAGGCGCTTTCGAAGATCAACGACCACCAGCCCAACATCATCTTCTGCGACATCCTGATGCCGCGGCTGGACGGCTACCAGACGTGCGCGCTGATCAAGCGCAGTCCGCGCTTCCACAAGACTCCGGTGGTGATGCTGTCGTCCAAGGACGGCCTGTTCGATCGCGCGCGCGGCCGCATGGTGGGATCGAGCGAGTACCTGACCAAGCCGTTCACCAAGGACAGCCTGCTGACCGCCGTGCGTCAGCATTCGATGAATTGACGGGGGCGTTGCGGGGAGCACCATGACAGTGAAGAAAGTGTTGGTCGTCGACGATTCGCCCACGGAGCGGTTCTTCCTGACCGAGCTGCTGGGCAAGCACGGCTTCGCCGTTTCGGCGGCCGAGAATGCCGAGGAAGCGATGATCAAGGTGAAGGCGGTGGTGCCGGACCTGATCCTGATGGACGTGGTGATGCCCGGCCAGAACGGCTTCCAGCTCACGCGGGCGCTGTCGAAGGATCCGGCGACGCAGAACATCCCGATCATCATGTGCACGAGCAAGAACCAGCAGACCGACCGCATCTGGGGTCTGCGGCAGGGCGCTCGCGACTACATCGTGAAGCCGGTGAAGCCGGAAGAACTGCTCGAGAAGATCGCGGCGCTCGGCTGAGCGGGCACATCGATGGCGACCGGATCCGAAGTCACCGCAAGACAGCTCGTCAAGCTGCGCGAGTTCTCGACGCAGCTCGCGCAGCGGCTCAAGGAGGCGCCGAGCCTGCCGAGCGAGCCGACGCGGCTCGCGCTGCGCGTGGGCGGCGAGAACTTCCTCGTCGAGATGGGGCTCGCGGGCGAGATCGTGTCGCTGCCGGACATCGCTCCGGTGCCGTGGACCAAGCCGTGGTACCGCGGCCTCGCCAACGTGCGGGGGCGTCTGGTCGGGGTGATCGACCTGCTGCACCTGATGGGGCGCGAACCGCTGTCCGAAGACCAGGCGCAGCAGCTCCTGGTCTTCGGGGAGGGCCTCTCGGTGAATGCCGCCATCCTCATAACGCGCGCCTTCGGCATCCGCAACCTCAAGGACCTCACGGCGCTGGCGCCAGCCGGCGCGACGGGCGCCAGCTGGGAGCAGACGCGCTACCGGGACAAGGACGGAGTCGCTTTCGCCGAACTCGACCTGCGCGACCTGGCGCGTTCGGCCGCGTTCGCATCGATCGGCGTCTGACGGCGCCGGTCGCGACGCGATGAAACCCACAGCACAAGAACAAGCGTCGCGGCGGTGTTGCGCAGCGACGAGATGGCGCCCGGCAATCGCCGCGGCGGCACGTTGATCGATCGGCGGAGGAAGCGATGGCATTGGAAATGGGCGCGATGTTTGGCCGCAAGAAGTCGAAGGACGAGGAGCCCGGGGAGGCATCGCGCGCGCGGCCTGCACCGAAGACCGTCATGATCGACCGGCCCGAGCGCGAGGGAACGATGCGTCTGGTGGACCGGTTGCTGTCGTTCCAGCTTCCGTTCATCGGCGACAAGCCGATCAACACGCAGGTGCAGGTGCTGCTGATCCTGCTCGGCCTGTCGTTCGTCGTCGTCATCGCCGTACTTGCGCTCGACAACCGAGACGCCGCGAACGGCGCCCTGCAGACCGAGATCGTCGGGGACACGCTGATGCACACGCAGCGGCTGGCGAAGGCGGCCCCGAACGCAGTGGAGGGCGTCAGCAACGCGTTCGTCGAGCTGAAGGAGAGCCGCGACGCGATTGCGGCGAATCTCGACGCCTTGTCCAACGGCGAAGCGCTGCGCGGGCTGTCACCGTCGCCGCAGGAGATCCAGCCTACGCTGGCGCGCCTGATCGACCGCTGGAAGGTGAGCCAGGCGGCGGCCTCGGTGATTCTCGCCAACGAAAAGCCGCTCGTCGCCTTCGGTGACGTCATCAAGCGCATCAACACGGCGACGCCGCGCCTGCAGCAGCTGGCCGAGGAGATCGCGGCGCTGAAGCTGCAGAACGGAGCGTCCGGACGCGAGATCGCGACGGCAGGCCAGCTGGTGACGCTCACGCAGCGGCTCGGGCGGAGCGCCAACCTGATGGTCTCGGGCACTGTCGCCAACCCCGAAGTGGCTCTCACGCTGGGCCGCGACATCAACCAGTTCCGCGATCTCGCGCAGGGGCTGCTGTCGGGCAGCGATGCTCTGCGACTGGGCGGCACCAGCGACGGCGAAACGCGGGCGCGCCTGCAGGAACTGCTGAAGCTGTACGGCGAGTTCCAGACGGCGGTCGGCGGCGCCCTGGGTGGCCTGCAGGCCATCGTCCAGGCGAAAGAGGCCGAGCTCGCGATCCTGTCGGACTCGGAGCAGCTGCGGCAGATGACCACCGAGCTCGGCAGCCTGTACAACAAGGGACAGACGACGCGCCGGGTCAACTTCTTCATCATGGGCGTGTTCGCGCTCGGCGTGCTGCTGTCCGCGATCGCGATCGTCAAGGTGCTGCTGGAGGACACGCGGCAGCGTGCGGCGGAAGCCGAGATGCAGCGGGCACAGGCCGAGCGGCTCGAGCAGGACGCCAAGCGCACGAACGAGCAGAACCAGGCCGCGATTCTGCGGTTGATGAACGAGCTGCAGGAGGTCGCGGACGGCAACCTGACGGTGCAGGCCACGGTGTCGGAGGACATCACCGGCGCCATCGCCGACTCCGTGAACTACACGGTGGAAGAGCTGCGCGGTCTGGTGGGCCGCATCAACAACACGGCCGAGCAGGTCAACAGCGCGTCCACGCAGGCGCGCGACATCGCGACCCGTCTGCTGACGGCCTCCGAGGCCCAGTCCAAGGAGATCAAGGACACGGGCGACAAGGTGCTGCGCATGGCGGCGCAGATCAACGACGTGTCGAAGGGCGCCGCGGAGTCCGCGAAGGTGGCGCGCGCGTCCCTCGACGCCGCCGAGCGCGGCCAGCGCGCGGTGCTCAACCAGATCAGCGGCATGAACGAGATCCGCGAGCAGATCCAGGAGACCGCCAAGCGGATCAAGCGGCTCGGCGAATCCTCGCAGGAGATCGGCGAGATCGTCGAGCTGATCACCGACATCACGGAACAGACCAACGTGCTGGCGCTGAATGCGGCCATCCAGGCGGCGTCGGCCGGCGAGGCGGGACGCGGCTTCTCGGTGGTGGCGGAGGAGGTGCAGCGACTGGCCGACCGCTCCGCCGAAGCGGCCAAGCAGATCGGCGCGCTCGTGCGCACGATCCAGACCGACACGCAGGACGCGGTCGCCGCCATGGAGAAGAGCACGCAGGGCGTGGTCGAGGGCGCGAAGCTTTCCGACTCG
>JAOUJD010000210.1 GCA_029883565.1 Burkholderiaceae bacterium | reverse complement strand
GCGCGAGGTCCAGTGGATGACGAGGGCCGTGACGGCGATGGCGAGCGCCGTGCTGGCGAGCAGCGCGACGACGATCGGCACCCACTCGTCGACGATGCGCGCCACGTGCAGCATCACGCCGACGCCGGCGGGCACGAACAGCAGTGAAAGGTGCTTCAGCAGTTCGACGCAGGTGGGACGCAGCGCGTCCACCGCGCGCACGTTGAGCAGCAGGTACGCCAGCAGCAGCGCCATGCCGAGCACCGGGCCGGGGATCGGCAGCGCCAGCGCGTAGCTCAGCACCTCGCCGATCGTCTGGAACACGAGCAGCGTGGCAAGCGCCTGCAGCATGGGTCGATCGCAAGCCGGACGGCTAGCGCGCGGCGAGCCGTTCGTCGAGCCACTCGATCCAGTGCAGCACGCGCGTGCCGGTGCCGCTGGCCAGGTGCGTGATGCAGCCGATGTTGGCCGACAGGATGGCGTCGGGTTTGGTGGCCTCGAGGTGGCCGAGACGCCGGTCGCGCAACTGGGTCGCGAGCTCCGGCTGCATCACCGAATATGTGCCGGCGGAGCCGCAGCAGAAGTGGGACTCCCCCACCGGCGGCACGGTGGCTCCGAGCGACGCCAGCAGGCTCTCGACGGCGCCGCGCACCTTCAGGCCGTGCTGGAGCGTGCATGGCGGATGGAACACGACACGGCCTTCGGCCGGGCGGGGCAACGCCTGCTTCAGTTCGGCGGCGAACGCGGGCAGCAGTTCGGCCGGGTCCTTCGCGAGCGCGCTGATCCGCTCGGCCTTCTTCGCATACGCCGGATCGCGCGCCAGCATGTGGGCGTACTCGCGCACCTGGAGCCCGCATCCGCTCGCGTTGACCACGATCGCCACCAGTCCCTCGGCCTCGGCGTCCTTCACATACGGCCACCAGGCGTCGATGTTGCGGCGCGCGTCCTCGAGCCCGCCTTCCTGGTCGTTCAGGTGGTAGCGGATCGCCCCGCAGCACCCGGCGGCCTTCGGCCGCAGCGTTTCGATGCCGAGCGCATCCAGCACGCGCGCCGTCGCCGTGTTGATGTTCGGCGCCATCGAAGGCTGCACGCAGCCCTCGAGCATCAGCACCTTCTTGTCGTGGGTGCGTGCGGGCCACGCGCCGGCCGCCTGCCGCGCGGGAACCTTGGCCTTCAACGAGCCCGGCAGCAGCGGCCGCACGAGCTGGCCGAGCGCCATCGCGGGCGCGAACGCGAAGCTGGTCAGGCCCTCCTTCAGCGCGGTCCGCACGAGGCGCTCGCCGGCCGGACGCACGACGTGGTCGTCGACGATCTTGCGGCCGATGTCGACCAGCCGGCCGTACTGCACGCCGGAAGGACAGGTGGTCTCGCAGTTGCGGCAGGTGAGGCAGCGGTCGAGGTGCAACTGGGTGGAGCGCGTGACCTCCTTGCCTTCCAGCACCTGCTTCATCAGGTAGATGCGGCCGCGCGGCCCGTCGAGTTCGTCGCCGAGCAGCTGGTAGGTCGGGCAGGTGGCCGTGCAGAACCCGCAGTGCACGCACTTGCGCAGGATGGCGTCGGCCTCCCTGCCTTCGGGCGTGTTGCGGATGAAATCGGCGAGCGCGGTCTGCATCAGGACTCGGGGTACATGCGGCCCGGATTGAAGATGCCGGCCGGATCGAATTCGGCCTTCAGGCGCCGGTGGATCGCGGCCAGCGCGGGCGGCAGCGGGTGGAACGTCGCGCGGCGATCGCCGCCGCGGAACTGCGTCGCGTGGCCGCCTGCGGCCTCGACGCGTGCACGCAGGGCGGCGGCGGGTTGCGCCGACCACACCCAGCGCTGCCCGCCGTTCCACTCGACCAGCGTCGCGCCGAGGTCGAGCGGGCCGGTGGCCGGCGGCACGGCGATGCGCCACAGCGTGCCGCCATCGGCCTGGAAGAAGTCATGCGCCTGTTCGCGCAATTCCGCCCACAGCAGCGCCGATTCGGGCACCGGCGTGCCGCCCATCTTCGCGTGCGCCGCCTGCACGCCGGCGGCGGCGCCGGACAGTCGGACATAGAGCTGGCCATCGAACCAGGCCGTCGCCGAGATCGGCAGGGGCTGTCCGCCCCACTCGTTGACGCGCTGGACCGCGGCCGCCTCGTTCAACTCGAACAGCAGCGACTGCTCGGCCACGGCGCGCGGCAGCACCTTCAGCGATACCTCCACGATCACGCCCAGGGTGCCGAGCGAGCCGGCGAGCGCGCGCGAGACGTCGTAGCCGGCCACGTTCTTCATCACCCGGCCGCCGAAGGACAGCACCTGCCCGCGGCCATCGAGCAGGCGGGCTCCGAGGACGAAATCGCGCACGGCGCCGGCCGCCATGCGGCGCGGGCCCGCGAGACCGGCCGCGATTGCGCCGCCCACGGTCGCCGCATCGCCGAAGTGCGGCGGTTCGAACGGCAGCATCTGGTTCTTCTCGGCGAGCTGCGTCTCGAGCTCCGCGAGAGGCGTGCCGGCGCGGACCGTCACCACGAGCTCGGTCGGTTCGTAGTCGACGATGCCCCTGTAGGCGCGCACATCGAACGCCGCGCCGCTCGGCGCGTTGCCGTAGAAGGCCTTGGTGCCGCCGCCGGCGATGGCGAGCGGCGTCTTCGCCGCCGCTGCCGCGCGTACGCGTTCCTGCATCGCCTGCAGAACCTGGTCCATGGCGCTCAGAAGCGGGGGAGATCGGGAAACTTCAGTTCGCCGGCGTGCACGCGCATCTTCCCGTATTCGGCGCAGCGGTTCAGCGTCGGAATCGCCTTGCCCGGATTCAGCAGGCCCGGCGGGTCGAACGCGCGCTTGACCGCGAAGAACGATTCGAGCGTCGCGGCATCGAACTGCCGGCACATCTGGTTGATCTTCTCGACGCCCACCCCGTGCTCGCCCGTCACGGTGCCGCCGACCGCGATCGACAGTTCCAGGATCTCGAAACCGAACTCCTCGGCGCGCACGACCGAGTCCGGATCGTTCGCGTCGAACATGATCAGCGGGTGCAGGTTGCCGTCGCCGGCGTGGAACACATTGGCGCAGCGCAGCCTGTACTTGCCTTCCATCGCGGCGATTGCCTTCAGGACCTCGCCCAGGCGCTTGCGGGGGATGGTGCCGTCCATGCAGTAGTAATCGGGCGAGATGCGCCCGACGGCGGGGAAGGCGGCCTTGCGGCCTGCCCAGAAGCGCAGCCGCTCCGGTTCCGACTGCGACACCCTGAGCTGCGTGGCGCCGCTGGTGTCGAGCACCGCCTTCATGCGTTCGATCTCCTCCGAGACCTCTTCGGGCGTGCCGTCGGATTCGACCAGCAGGATCGCCGCCGCATTCAGGTCGTAGCCCGCCTTCACGAAGGGCTCGACCGCCGCGGTCGCCGGCTTGTCCATCATCTCCATGCCCGCCGGGATGATGCCGGCCGCGATCACGGCCGCGACGGCGTCGCCGCCGACCTCGACGTCGTCGAACGACGCCATGATGACCTGCTGCTTCAGCGGCTTCGGCACCAGCTTCACCGTGGCTTCGGTGATCACCAGCAGCATGCCTTCGGAACCGACGACCAGCGACAGCAGGTCGTAGCCCGCGGCATCCGGCGCTTCCGAGCCCACCTCGACGATGTCGCCGTCGACCGTCACGCCGCGCACGCGCAGCACGTTCTGCAGCGTCAGGCCGTATTTCAGGCAATGCACGCCACCGGAGTTCTCGGCGATGTTGCCGCCGATGGTGCAGGCGATCTGGCTCGACGGATCCGGCGCGTAATACAGGCCGAGATGCACGACCGCTTCCGAGATCGCCGAATTGCGCACGCCGGGCTGCACGACGGCCGTGCGCGCCAGCGGGTCGATGCGGACGATCCGGTTGAACTTCGCGAGGGACAGGAGCACGCCCTGGCCGTGCGGCAGCGCGCCGCCGGACAGGCCGGTGCCAGCGCCGCGCGGCACGATGGGCACGTTCAGGTCGAAGCAGGTGCGGGCGATGCGGGCAACCTGCTCTTCCGTCTCCGGCAGGGCGACGACCATCGGCAACTGCCGGTACAGCGTCAGGCCGTCGCATTCGTAGGGGCGCGTGTCCTCTTCCCGCCACAGGATGCAGTGGTCGGGCAGGAATGTGCGCAGCGCCGCCACCACGGCGCGCTGGCGCGCGTGGTCGACTGCGCCGGTGCCTTCGAGCGGGATGCGCTCGGCAAGCATCTGGGGCGGGACCGAGCGGGGAGCGTTCATCGCGGGAGAGATTACACGCCTCGCATCGGCCGATCACGACCCGCGGCCGAGGCACAGCGTTTACCTGGATGCATGAATGGCTGGAGGTCGCCGGCGGTCTTTGGCTACCATGTCGGCACGGCGGAAATCATGAACGGACGAATCCTGGTCGCCGTGGTGGTCGCGACGCTCGCTGGTACCTGCGCTGCGCAGGACGCGGAGCGTGGACGGAAGCTGTTCATGGACACCCGGGGCACGACCGGCAAGCCGGTGGGGAACTGCGTCGCCTGCCACGCCAACAGTGAAGCCCTGCGCGAGATGATCGCGAACCGCGGCGGCAAGCCGACCGACCAGCGCTTCGTGCGTGCGGTGCTGCAGAAGGCGATCGAAGGATCGGTGGACGGCGCCGTTAACGCGAAGGCGCAGTTCCGCGGCGTGCTCACCGCGAAGGACCTCGACGATCTCGCGGCCTGGATCGCACGCAGCCGCACAGGCTGACGCGGACTCCACGCCGGCCTCAGTCGCGATAGGAGGGATCGAGCCGGTCCAGCCTGCGCAGCAGCGCCGGCCAGGCGAGGGCGCCGCCTGCGCCGTGCGTCACGCGCGCATATTGCTCTTCGGCACAGTCGACGATCGCCTTGCCGATGTGCACCAGCGGGCCGCCGCCGGCCTGGGCGCGCACCTGCATCATGCAGGCGGTCTCGAGGAAGTACATCGAGACGAAGGCCTCGGCCACCGTGCGGCCCACGGTCAGCAGCCCGTGGTTGCGCAGGATGAGCGAACGCTTGCCGCCGAGGTCGCGCACCAGCCGCGGCTTCTCGTCCTCGTTCAGCGCAACGCCCTCGTAGTCGTGGTAGGCGAGCGAAGACAGCGGGAAGATCGAGTGCTGCGACAAGGGCAGCAGGCCGTCGCGCTGCGCCGACACGGCGACGCCGTTGACGGAGTGGACGTGAAGCACGCAGTTAGCGTCCT
>JAOUJD010000209.1 GCA_029883565.1 Burkholderiaceae bacterium | reverse complement strand
GCCCTCCTCCTTGGCGTGGCGCAGTTCCTCGATCCGCGCCGGCGCCTCGGCCTCGGAGCGACGGTAGACGCAGCGCACGGTCGGCGTGCCCAGGCGCTTGGCCACCCGCAGGCAGTCCATCGCGGTGTTGCCCGCGCCGATCACGACGACGCTCTTGCCGATCGTGATCGGGGTGTCGAGGTACGGGAACTTGTCGCCGCCCATCAGGTTCACGCGCGTCAGGAACTCGTTGGCCGAATACACCTGCCCGGCGAACTCGCCGGGTATGCCCAGGAACGACGGCGCGCCGGCGCCCGCGCCGACGAAGACGGCGTCGTACCCCTTGTCTTCCATCAGCTGGGGGATGGAGAACGTCTTGCCGATCACCTTGTTCGTCTCGAAGGCCACCCCGAGCGCCTTCAGGTGGTCGACTTCGCGCGCGATGATCTCGCGCGGCAGGCGGAACGACGGGATGCCGTACTGCAGGACGCCGCCGACCACGTGCAGCGCCTCGTACACGGTGGCGTCGATGCCGTAGCGCGCAAGGTCCGCCGCGACGGCGAGCCCGGACGGCCCGGAGCCGACGATGGCGACGCGGCCGAGCCTGCGTTCGAAGGTCGGCGGCGGCGCCGTGGAGGCGCGCGCGTTGTCGCCGATGAACCGCTCGAGCCGGCCGATCGCGACCGACTCCATCGGCGTCTTCTTGTTGCGGCCCACCTGGCACTGCGCCTCGCACTGCGACTCCTGAGGGCAGACCCGGCCGCAGACCGACGGGAAGAGATTCGACTCGTTGATGACGGCGAGCGCGCCGTCGAGGTCGCGCACCAGCAGGTGCCGGATGAAGCGCGGGATGTCGATCCCGACCGGGCAGCCTTCGATGCAGGTCGGCTTGGTGCACATGATGCAGCGCTCGGCCTCGGCCAGCGCGTCGGCCATCGAATAGCCGAGGTTGACCTCCTTGAAGTTGCGCGAGCGCTCGAGGGCGTCGCGCTCGGGCATCTTCACCGCGTGCGGCGGCAGGTCCTTGAACTTCTTGTAGTTGCGCTTGCCTTCGGCGAACAGCTGCTTGTCCACCTGGCACACGTGCGCGTAGTCGGTGTTGGCGGCCGACTCCTCGCCCTTGAAGCGTTTCTGCCGCAGCATCAGCTCCCTGAAGTCGACCTGGTGGCCGTCGAAGTCCGGGCCGTCGACGCAGGCGAACTTGATCTCGTTGCCGACCGTCACGCGGCACGAGCCGCACATGCCCGTGCCGTCGACCATGATCGCGTTCAGCGAGACCATCGTCTTGACGCCGAACGGGCGCGTGGTCTCCACGCAGGCGTTCATCATCGGCAGCGGGCCGATGGCGACGACCAGGTCCGGCTTGTCGCGCTCGAGCACTTCCTGCAGGGCGGCCGTCACGAAGCCGGGCTTGCCGTAGCTGCCGTCGTCGGTGCACACGATCAGGTTGTCGCAGTGCGCGCCGAACTTGTCCTCCCAGAACACCAGGTCCTTGTTGCGGAACCCGATGATCCCGGTGGTGCGGTTGCCGGCCGCCTTGAACGCCCGCAGCTGCGGGAACACCGGCGCCACGCCGAGGCCGCCGCCGACCAGCACCACGTGGCCGACCCGGCCGACGTGCTGCGGCAGGCCGAGCGGTCCCACGAAGTCGGCGAAGGTGTCGCCGGCGTCGTAGTGATCGCGCATTTCCAGTGTCGTCTTGCCGAGCGCCTGGATGACCAGCGTGACCGTGCCCTTGTCGCGGTCGTAGTCGGCCACGGTGAGCGGGATGCGCTCGCTGCCTTCATGCAGCCGCAGCATCACGAAGTGGCCGGGTTCGGCCGACTTCGCGACGTCGGGCGCCATCACGTCCCACAGGAAGGTCGTGTCTGAAAAGGCTACGCGGCGGGAGATGGTGTACATGGATCGGCTGACTCGGGGGAGCGGGCGGAGTGCCTCTGTCCGGCGATGCTCCCACCCCACTCCTCCCCGCCGTTGATCCCGGTCAACCGATCCGGATTGCGCGAGGTCATTCCGCAAGGCGGCATTCCATTAACGCGGATGGGGTATCCGGCTGGAACCGGCCGGACTTGATACCCGTCAACGCCGGTAAGGCTTGCAGGACGACACTGCGGTCGGTTGCAACCCTGGCGCGCCCCCGCGCGGATCCACGATGAATGCACAAGCCAACCTCGCCGTCGCGATGGGCGGAGCCGCTCGTCCGCGCAAGAGTCGCTGGCCGGCCCGGCTCGACTTCGCACAGAGCGCCACGGGCCTGTTCCTCGGCCTGTTCATGTGGGGCCACATGTTCTTCGTGTCGACGATCCTGATCAGCCAGGACGCGATGTGGACGATCACTAAGTTCTTCGAGGGCTACTTCGTGTTCGGGCGGTCCTTCCCGATCCTGGTGTCGTTCGTGGTGGCGACCGTGTTCGCGATCTTCATCGCCCACGCGGGGCTGGCGCTGCGCAAGTTCCCGATCAACTACCGCCAGTACCGCGAGTACCGCGACCACATGGGGATGATGCGTCACGAGGACACGACGCTGTGGTACTGGCAGGTCGTCACCGGCTTCGCGATGTTCTTCCTCGCTTCGGTGCACCTGTACCAGATGCTGATGCACCCCGGCGCCATCGGCCCGTGGGAGTCGGCCGACCGCGTGTGGAGCGGCCTGTGGTGGCCGCTGTACCTGATCCTGCTGTTCGCCGTCGAACTGCACGGCGGCATCGGCCTGTACCGGCTGGCGGTGAAGTGGGGCTGGTTCGAAGGCAAGGATCCGGCCGCGACGCGCAAGAACCTGAAGCGCCTCAAGTGGGCGCTGTCGGTGTTCTTCATCGTGCTGGGGCTCGCGACGCTCGCCGCCTACATCAAGATCGGCATGGGGCGTGACGCCCGCGCCGGGCAGGAGTTCGTCCCGAGCTGGCAGCGCTCCACGGTGCCGGCACGACCCGCCGCCACCCCGGCCATCACTCCACCATCCGCGCCTGCGACGGAGGGCAGCAAATGAACGTCGTCTATACGGATGTGCTGGTGATCGGAGGCGGGCTCGCCGGCCTGCGCATGGCGGTCGCCGCCAAGCGGCGCGGCCACGACGCGATCATCCTGTCGCTGGTCCCGCCCAAGCGCTCGCACTCGAAGGCCGCCCAGGGCGGCATGCAGGCGAGCCTCGGCAATGTGATCAAGGGCCAGGGCGACAACGAGGACGTGCACTTCGAGGACACGGTGCGCGGTTCCGACTGGGGCGCGGACCAGGAAGTCGTGCGCATGTTCGTCAACACGGCACCCAAGGCGGTACGCGAACTGGCCGCCTGGGGCGTGCCCTGGAGTCGCGTGCGCAAGGGCGACCGGCAGGTCGTCATCAACGGCCAGAAGGTCACGATCACGGAGCGCGACGAGGCCCACGGGCTGGTCGCGCAGCGCGACTTCGGCGGGACGAAGAAGTGGCGCACGTGCTACGTGGCGGACGCCACCGGCCACGCGATGCTGCAGGCGGTCGGCGACCAGGCCATCGCCGCGTCGATCCCCGTGCACGAGCGGACCGAGGCGCTGGCGCTGATCCACGAGGCCGGCCGCTGCTACGGCGCGGTGGTGCGCGACCTGATCACCGGCGAACTCACCGCCTACGTCGCGAAGGCCACCGCGCTGGCGACCGGCGGCGCCGGCCGGCTCTACCGCGTGACCACCAATGCCGTGATCTGCGAGGGCATCGGCACCGCGATCGCGCTCGAGACCGGCGTGGCGACCATCGGCAACATGGAGGCCGTGCAGTTCCACCCGACTCCGATCTTCCCGGCCGGCATCCTGCTGACGGAGGGCTGCCGCGGCGACGGCGGCCTGCTGCTCGACGTCGACGGCCACCGGTTCATGCCGGACTACGAGCCCGAGAAGAAGGAACTGGCGTCGCGCGACGTCGTGTCGCGCCGGATGGAAGAGCACATCAAGAAGGGCAAGGGCGCGCAGTCCCGCTTCGGCGAGCACATCTGGCTCGATATCCGGCTGCTCGGCGAGAAGCACATCAAGCACAACCTGCGCGAGGTCTGGGACATCTGCCACTACTTCCTCGGCCTCGACCCGGTCAAGGACCTGATCCCGGTGCGGCCGGCGCAGCACTACACGATGGGCGGCGTGCGCACCAGGCCGACCGGCGAGAGCCCGACGCTGAAGGGGCTGTTCGCGGCCGGCGAAGCGGCCTGCTGGGACATGCACGGCTTCAACCGGCTGGGCGGCAACTCGGTCGCCGAGACGGTGGTCGCCGGCATGATCGTCGGCGAGTTCATCGCCGACTTCTGCGACAAGAGCGAGAACGACGTCAGCATCCCCACCGGCGTGCTGCGCGACTTCGTGTCGGCCGAACAGGCCAAGCTGCAGGGCATCATCCTCGGCAAGGGCACAGAGGACGCCAGCGCGCTGAAGTCCCGCATGCAGGAGATCATGAGCGACAAGGTCGGGATCTTCCGCACCGGCAAGGATCTCGAGCAGGCGGTCGACGAACTGCAGAAGCTGCTGGTGAAGAGCCGCAACATCGGCCTGAAGTCGCGTTCGCCCGGACCCAACCCGGAACTGGTGACGGCGTACCGCGTGCAGAAGATGCTCAAGCTGGCGCTGTGCGTGGCCTACGGCGCGCTGGTGCGCACCGAGAGCCGCGGAGCGCATTTCCGCGAGGACTATCCGACCCGGAACGACGCGCAGTGGCTGAGCCGCACGCTCGCCACCTGGCAGGGCGACGCCACGCTGCCGACGCTGAACTACGAGGCACTCGACGTGAAGCGCATGGAGCTGCCGCCGGGCTGGCGCGGCTACGGCGCCAAGGACTACACCGACCATCCCGACACGCCCGTGCGCCAGGCCGCGGTGGACGCGATCAAGCAGCAGCACGCGGAGGACCGGCACGCGCGGCAGGCCGCGTTGATGCCGTACGAGGACATGCTGCCGGCGCGGCTGCGCGGGCGCAACGAAAGGATCGACGAACCGCTGGCACAGACGCCGGCGCGGAGGACAGCATGAGCAACAACGCCAGCGGCGGGAAGGTGATCAACGTGGTGCCCTACCGCGCGGGCGCCGCCGCGATGGTCGCGCCGACCACCGGGGCCGGAGCGGCCCTGCCCCAGTCCGGGGTGCAGACCGGCCAGATGCTGCGGATCAGCGTGATGCGCTACAACCCGGCGGATCCGGCCAGCGTGCCGCACATGCAGACCTAC
>JAOUJD010000208.1 GCA_029883565.1 Burkholderiaceae bacterium | reverse complement strand
CCGTGGTATGCCTGCTCGCTCTTTCCGCGGTCGGGGCAACTGCCCAGGCGCAGTCCGGGCGCGATGATTTTCAGTTCAGGGCGACGATGTACGCCTGGGTACCCGGCATCAATGCCGAGACGGAGTTTCCAACCGCCGCGGGCGGTCCCTCGATCAACGTCAACGCCAACGACCTGCTCAGCGGCCTGAAGATGGCCTTCATGGGGACGCTCGAGGGAAGGCGCGGCCAGTGGGGAGGCATGGTCGACTGGTTCTACTCGAATGTCGGCGATACCAAGAGTGCGACCCGCGACTTCAAGATCCTGGGAGTCCTGCCGCTCGACCTGACGGCCGATCTCAGCCTCGACGTGAAGACGAACATCCTGACGCTTGCGGGTACCTATGCGCTGGTGGATCGCCCGCAGTACAGCTCGTCCCTCGTGTTCGGGACCCGCATGCTGAAGATGGACGAGACGCTCGACTGGGGATTCAATACCACCGGCGTGCTGACCATTGCCCGCAACGGCCGGGTGGAGGTCAGCTCCACCCAGTGGGACGCGATCGTCGGCGCCAAGGGCCGTGCGGCGCTCGGCGACGGGCAGCGCTGGTTCGTGCCGTACTACGTCGACATCGGCACGGGCAACTCGAAGTTCACCTGGCAGGGCATGGTTGGTCTGGGTTATTCGTTCGGGTGGGGCGACGCCATCGTGGCCTGGCGTTACCTCGACTACGACTTCAAGTCGGGCGAATCTCTCAAGTCGTTGACCTTCAACGGAGTCGGCGCTGGCGTGAGCTTGAGGTTCTGAGGCGCACGTCGGGACCGGACCGCGCATCCGCTACTTTCCTGAGTAGTTCGCGTTCTTCAGCCTGCGCCGGCGCACCGCCTCGGCCAGCGTTTCAAGGGCGCGCACGCTGTCGTCCCAGCCGAGGCACGCGTCGGTGATCGACTGTCCGTAGGTCAGCGGCCGGCCGGGAAGCAGGTCCTGGCGGCCGCCGACGAGGTGGCTTTCGATCATCACGCCGACGATCCGGTGCTCGCCCGCCGCGAGCTGCGCGGCGATGTTGCCGCACACGGCCGTCTGGTTCTCGTGATTCTTCTGGCTGTTGGCGTGGCTCGCGTCGATCATCAGGCGCTGCGCGAGCCCGGCCTTGCCGAGTTCCGCGCAGGCCGCCTCGACGCTGGCGGCGTCGAAGTTGGGCTGCTTGCCGCCACGCAGGATGATGTGGCAGTCCTCGTTGCCCTTGGTCGACACGATGGCGGAGTGCCCGCCCTTGGTCACCGACAGGAAATGGTGCGGCTGCTGCGCGGCCTTGATCGCGTCAGCCGCAATCTTGATGTTGCCGTCGGTGCCGTTCTTGAAGCCGACGGGGCAGGACAGGCCCGAGGCCAGTTCGCGGTGGACCTGGCTCTCGGTCGTGCGCGCGCCGATCGCGCCCCAGGCGACGAAATCGGCGATGTACTGCGGCGTGATCATGTCGAGATACTCGCAGCCGGCGGGGACGCCGGCCGCGTTGATCTCCATCAGAAGTTCGCGCGCCACGCGCAGGCCGTGATTGATGCGGAAGCTGCCGTCCAGGTCCGGGTCGTTGATCAGGCCCTTCCAGCCGACGGTGGTGCGTGGCTTCTCGAAGTAGACGCGCATCACGATCTCGAGGTCGTCCTTCAGCCGTTCGCGCTCCGCCTTCAGGCGCTTCGCGTATTCGAGCGCGGCGGCGGGATCGTGGATGGAGCACGGGCCGATGACCACCACCAGGCGGTCGTCCATGCCGTGCAGGATGCGGTGAACCGCGGTGCGCGACTCGAACACGGTGTTCGATGACGCTTCGTCGCACGGGAATTCGCGCAGCAGGTGGGAGGGCGGCACAAGTTCCTTGATCTCCTTGATCCGCAGGTCGTCGGTCATGTGTCGCATTGCTCGGGCTCCATCCATGGTCGGTACTCCGTTGCCGGCACCGCCCTGGCCAAAAAAAAACCGCCAGGGCTTTCGGCCTGGCGGTTGGTGTCGGTTCTGCCCTGATTACGCGCGTCGCTCGACTCGTTCCGCCTGAGGCCGGAAAAAGCCGAAGAAGCAGTACGAAAAGAAGGATGCGAAGAGCGTCATGGCGGCCGCACTGTAGCGCACGTGTGCATGGGCCGGCAAGTCGAGCGGCGCAGGGCCGGCGGGTGGCCCTGAGCCGCATTGGCCGAGGGCGGTGTTCCTTCCATCCGCCGGCCGGGCTCCCCGCTAGACGAGCAGGCGGCCCGCGACGGTGCCCAGGCTCGCGTACGCGGCCTCGTCGCGGACATTGAAGCCGAGCCCCGCTGCGAACTGGCGCGCCTGCGTCGAGTTGGCCCAGCCGACGATGAGCGCGTCCTGGTGATGTACGAATGCCATCTCGACCAGCTTCGTCACCATGCGCCGTCCGACCCCGCGCTTGCGGAAGAGGCCATCGACAAAGCATTCGGAGATCCAGTACGTGGGCAGCTCGTGCTGCTTGGGCAGCATGTTCACCCATGCCTCGGCCGGGAGTCGGCTCGCATGGGTCGCGACCAGGCGGCCGACCCGCACGCGGCCCACGAAGGCTTCGAGCACGGCTGCATCGGATCGATCACGGGCGCGCACCTCGATTTGGCGCAGGGGCAGCGACTGCGCGGCCCACCAGCGGCGCAGGCGGGAGAGAAGCCTTTGGACACGAACGGGCGTGCGGGGCATGGAGCGCGCAGCACTCAGTCGGGTTTCGCGACCCCGCGCGCCTGGAACTCCCGCTTCGCCCGCACGAACTCGTTGACACACTCGACGGTGGCGGCGTTCGACGGATCCCTGCAGGTGGCCGACGGCCGGTAGAAACGGTTCCACGCGTCCTCGGTGGCGGCGGCCGCGCGCTGAGATTCCGCGGCCTCGGCCTGGCGCCGGGCCAGTTCCTCTCGCTGGCGACGGGCCTCGGCCACGGCCGCTCCGTCGAGTTCCAGCGTTGCGCGGCGCGCTCGCGCGGCCGTCTCCTCGGCCGCACGCCGCTCCTGCTCCGCGCGTGCTTCGGCCTCGCGGTCGCGCGCCCTCTGCAGGGCCCTGGTGGCCGTCGATCCCGAACTCACGACCTGCTCGACCTGTGCCTTCCCGGTCGCGGGCCCCGGCTCGAGCCAGTAGACCAGCGCCCCGCCCAGCATCAGAAGCATGCCGCAGACGATGCTGAAGAACGGGTTGATCCTGGCGGCCCGGCTCTCGACGCGGACCTCGGACGGGGCGGCGGCCATCGGGGACGGCAGGGCAGTCGGGGGCATGACTCTCTATCGGCAGGTCGATGCGGGCCCTGCAGTCTCGAGAGAGCACGATTTGGGCCGCGTCGCCGCTTCATTTCGATGCGTTACGCGGGGGCGTCTTCGAGGCGTCGCGGCACCGGCGGCTGGTGGCGGACCGCGCCCCCATGGACGAAGCGGCCAGCATCGGGCTGCGCTCCGTCAACGCGGTCGAAGGATTACGACCTAGGTTTGAATGGGAGTTCAGCGGCTCTCGCAGCCCGGCCTCGCGTCCCTGTCCCCGCAGACCGCCGTGTGGTTGCGTCCCGCACGGCGTCGAAAGCAGAGGCAATGCGATGAACATGCGTGAACACGGACGGATCAGCGCAGCGGCGCTCTCGGTGCTGGAGTCCATCGGAGCGCGATCGCCCCTCGCATTCGGAGTCACGCTGCCGAACGGCGAACGGCATCGCATCGGCCCGGCGGGCGAGGCGGCCTTTCACCTGGTCCTGCACGACACGGCGCCGCTGTTCGCGGCCTTCGCGCGCGGCCACATCGGGCTGCTTGAGGCCTACTTCGACGGCTCGATCGACATCGAGGGAGACTTCCGCGCGGTGTTCCAGGTCGCCGCCGAAAGCGGGTTCGACCGCACTCCGCACGCCACGAACCGGCTGGAGAACGAATGGCACGAACTGCGCCACGCGAACCGCGATCCGGCACGCGCCAAGGCCAACGCCCGCGCGCACTACGGCCTCGGCACGCCGTTCTTCAGCGGCTGGCTCGACGCGCCGCTGATGATGTACACGTGCGGCTACTGGCCCGAGGGGACGACGAGCCTGGAGGAGGCGCAGCGCAACAAGATCGACCACGTGTGCCGCAAGATCCGGCTGGCGCCGGGCGAACGCTACGTCGACATCGGGTGCGGCTTCGGTGGCTTCATGCTGCGCGCGGAGGAAACGCGCGGCGCTGTGGGGACCGGGGTCAACACGACGACCGAACAGGTGGAGTGGCTGCGCGAGGAGATCGGCCGGCGGGGGCTGGCGGGCCGGCTGGCGGTCCGCGAGGCGGACTTCCGCGAAGTGGACGCCGAATACGACAAGGTCGTTTCGATCGGCGTTCTTGAACATGCGGGGCGCGACCAGTTGCCCGAGGTGATCCGCGCGCACGCGCGCTTCCTGAAGCCGGGCGGACTCGGCATGCTGCACTTCATCGGCCATCTCGGCGAGCACGAGACCGAGCTGTTCATCCGCAAGCACGTCTTCCCCGGAGGCTGGATCCCGGCCCTGTCCAGCGTGCTGGAGGAAATGGAACGCTGCGGCCTGGAAGTCATCGACATCGAGAACCTGCGCCGGCATTACGCGCCGACGCTGGACGCCTGGGCCGAGCGTTTCGACCTTCGCTGGCCGGAGACCAACGCGCGCGATCCCGCGCGGTTCGACGAGCGCTTCCGTCGGATCTGGCGCACCTACCTCATCGGCTGCGCGGAGATGTTCCGGTCGCCGGCCGGCTACACGCACCTGTTCCAGATCCTCTTCAGCCGGGGCAACGTCACTCGTGCGAGCTATCCGATGAGCCGAGCGCATCTGTATGCCTGACGACCACGCCGCCCGGGCCGAAGCAGTGGCGGCAGCGCTCGGGCGCAGTTCCGGCGGCCCGCCGCTGGCGCTGGCGAAGCGCACCTCGAACCTGTTCAGGGACCGCGTCCGCAGCGGCCGGGCGCGACTCGACCTCGGCGGGTTCAGCCGCGTGCTCGGCGTGGACCCTGCGCGGATGCTCGTCGACGTCGAGGGGCTTGCCTCCTACGAAGACCTGGTGGCGGCCACGCTCCATCACGGTGTGATGCCCGCGGTCGTGCCGCAGTTGAAGACGATCACGATCGGCGGCGCCGCCGCCGGCGTAGGCATCGAGGCCACGTCGTTCCGCCACGGCCTCGTGCACGACACGCTGTGCGAGATCGAGGTCCT
>JAOUJD010000018.1 GCA_029883565.1 Burkholderiaceae bacterium | reverse complement strand
GAGCTTCATCGTGTCCGCGCTTCCGGTTGCTTGATCTCGAACACCTGGCGCAGGTAGGCCAGGTACGCCTCGTCGTCGCACATGTTCTTGTCCGGCGAATCGGACAGCTTGGCCACCGGTTGCCCGTTGCAGCGGACCATCTTGATCACGATCTGCAGCGGCGTATAGCCGAGGTCGTTGGTCAGGTTGGTGCCGACCCCGAAGGCGATGCGCACGCGGTCACGGAACCGTTGGTAGAGCTCGATCACCCTGGGGATCGTCAGCGAGTCGGAGAAGACGATGGTCTTGGTCTTCGGGTCGACGCGATTGCGCTCGAAATGCGCGATCAGCCGCTCGCCCCAGTGCAGGGGATCGCCCGAGTCGTGCCGCGCGCCGTCGAACAGCTTGCAGAAGTACAGGTCGTAGTCGCGCAGGAACGCGTCCATGCCGTACACGTCGGACAGCGCGATGCCGAGGTCGCCGCGGTATTCCTTGGCCCAGGTCTCGAAGCCGAAAGTCTGGGAATCGCGCAGGCGCGGCCCGAGCGCCTGGCACGCCTGCAGGTACTCGTGCGCCATCGTGCCCAGTGGCGTCATGCCGAGACGCGCCGCATACATCACGTTGCTGGTGCCGGCCAGGCTCTCGCCCATGCCCTGCTGCAGCGCAATGATGACTTCCTCGTGCCACAGCCGGGAGAAGCGACGGCGCGTTCCGTAGTCGGCGATCCTGATGCCTTCGAGTGCCGGGTTGCTGGCGATCAGCGCGATCTTCTCGCGCAGCCGGCGCCGGCCTTCCGTGAAGTCGGGCGCCTTCTGCGTCGCGCGGAAGTACACCTCGTTGACGATGGCAAGCACCGGTATCTCGAACAGGATCGTGTGCAGCCACGGTCCCCTGATCACGATCTCGATCTCGCCGTTGTCCTTCGGGGACGGGTTGATCGTGATGTACTTGGTATTGAGCTGGAACAGCCCAAGGAAGTCGACGAAGTCGCTCTTGATGAAGCGCAGGCTGCTGAGGTAGGCCAGCTCCTGCTCGCGAAAGCGCAGGGTGCACAGCCAGTGGACCTGCTCCCGGATCTCGTCGACATGCGACGCGAGGTCGATGCCCGGGTTGCGACACTTGAAGCGGTATTCGACGTTCGCCCCGGGGAAGTGATGCAGCACCACCTGCATCATCGTGAACTTGTACAGGTCAGTGTCGAGCAGTGACGTGATGATCATGCGTCGATTGTAGGGGGATCACACGCCGAGCACCCGCTGCACCGCGGCGCTCGGTTGCAGCAGCTCCGCGCGGGCGGCCTGCCCCGCCAGCCGACCCTGCTCGATCAGCAGTGCCCGGTCGGCAATCGACGCGACGAACCCGAGATTCTGCTCGGACACCAGCACCGTCACCCCGCGCTGGCGCATCGCCAGGATGGCTGTGCGCATGCCCGCCACGATGATCGGCGCGATGCCCTCCGACGGCTCGTCGAGCAGCACCACCCGCGGATTGGCCGCGAGGGTACGCGCGACCGCGAGCATCTGCTGCTCGCCGCCGCTCATCGCCCCCGCAGGACGATCCAGCATCGGCGCAAGGTTGGGAAACAGGTCGAGCAGGTCTGCCTCGCCGAATCCGCCTGGAACGGCACGCGCGACGAAACGCAGGTTTTCCGCGACCGTGAGGTCAGTGAAGATGCGCCGGTCCTCGGGCACGTAGCCGAGTCCGCGCCGCGCCCGCACGTGCGGCGGCGCGCCGGTCAGGTCCTCGCCGTTCAGCACCACGCGGCCCTGCGTGCGCGCCCCCAGCCCCATCGCTGCCCGCAGCAGCGAAGTCTTGCCGGCCCCGTTGCGTCCTACCAGGGCGACGACTTCGCCCGGCTCCAGCGCCAGGTCGACGTCGAACAGCACCTGCGCTTCGCCATGGAAGGCCGACAGCCCGCGCAGCTCGAGCGCCTTCATGCCGCGTCCCCGAGGTACACCCTGCGCACCTCAGGATCCGCCCGGACGGCCTCAGGGGTTCCGTCCGCGACGAGACGCCCCGCGGACAGCACCAGCACGCGCCGCGCGAAGCCGAAGACAACATCCATGCTGTGCTCGGTGAACAGTACCGCCATGCCCCGCGCGACCGCGAGTTCCTCGACCAGATGCATCAGCGCCGTCCGTTCCCCCGGCGCCATGCCCGCGGTGGGCTCGTCCATCAGGAGCAGGCGGGGCCCGGCGGCCAGAGCGAGCGCGAGTTCCAGTCGCTTCAGATCGCCGTAGGCGAGTGTCGACGCGGCCGAGCCGGCGCGCTCGGCCAGTCCGACCTGAGCCAGCAGTGCCCGCGCGGCCTCCTCGTGACGGCGCCACAGCGGCGCGCCGACGCTCAGCGCCTCACGCCCCGCTGCGAGCGCCACCTGGGCGTTCTGCAGAGCAGTCATCGAGGCGAAAGCCTGC
Organism: Burkholderiaceae bacterium; assembly: GCA_029883565.1. GTDB lineage: Bacteria > Pseudomonadota > Gammaproteobacteria > Burkholderiales > Burkholderiaceae_F > JAOUJD01. Next base: position 18,724 of record JAOUJD010000018.1, on the reverse strand, counting down.
GCGACCTGGAAAGTGCGCCCGATCCCGAGCCGTGTGCGCACCGCGGTCGACATCCGCTCCAGCGCCCGGTCGCAATACCGCACGCGGCCGGCGTCCGCCGCCAGCTGCCCGTCGATGACGTTGAACAGGGTGGACTTCCCCGCTCCGTTGGGTCCGATCAGGGCGACGAATTCCCCTTCGCCGATGCGCAGCGAAACGTCGTCGACCGCGCGGACCCCGCCGAAGTCCTTGCGCAGGTTCTCGACGACGAGCAGGTTCACCGGCCCCTCCGCCCGAAGCGCCCGCGCAGGAACCCGACGATTCCGCCGGGGAAGAGAATGACGAGCACGACGATCGTCAGCCCGAGTACGAGGCGCCAGTGCTCCGTCACGCGGACCAGTTCCGTCGACAGGCCGTGATACGCGAGTGCCCCGACCAGCGGGCCGCTCAGCGTCTGCACCCCTCCCAGCAGCACCATCACCAGCGCATCGACCGAGACCGGGATCGACAGCGTTGTCGGAAAGACGGCCCCCTTCTGCAGTGCGTGCAGCGCGCCAGCCAGGCCCGCGAAAGCGCCTCCGGCCGCAAACGCAAGCCAGCGCACGCGCGTCACGTCGATGCCAAGGGCCTCGGCCCGGACGGCGCTGTCGCGCGCAGCCCGCAGCGAGAATCCGAACGGCGCAACCGCCGCCCTGCGCAGCGCGACCAGCGAACCCGCGACGATGGCAAGCGTCAGCCAGTAGTAACCCAGCTTGGTGGCAAGCGCCGGGGGCAGCGAAGACCACAGTCCCAGGATCCCGTTGTCGCCGCCGGTGATGTCCACCCACTGGATCGCGGTGGACCAGAGAATCTGCGCGAACGCGAGCGTGAGCATCGCCGCGTAGACACCTGCCGATCGCAGCACGACCACGCCGGCCAGCAGCGCACAGAGTCCGGCCACCAGCGGGGCGCCGAGCAGCGCCGCGAGAAACGAGACATCGAGCAGACGCACCGCCAGTGCGACCGTGTAGGCACCGAGCCCGAAGAAGGCGGCATGTCCGAACGACACGATGCCGCCCAGGCCCATGGCGAAATGCAGGCTGGCAGCCAGCAGCGCTGCAATCGCCATCTCGGTGGCGATGACCAGGACGTAGTCGCCCGCCACCAGGGGAAGCAGTGCCGCCGCCGCAAGCGCACCGGCCCACAGCAGCGCCGCGCGCGACGACAGGGGCAAGAACGGCGGATGGGACCGGCCGCGCGGCGTCCCCTCGTTCGCGGCACGACCCAGCAATCCGTGCGGTCGCGCCACCAGCATCACCGCCATGACGACGAAGATCAGCACCAGGGTGGACTGCGGCAGCCACCATGTGCCAAACGCATGCAGCAGGCCGATGGCAAGGGAAGCCCACAGTGCACCCGTCACCGAGCCGAGTCCGCCGACGACGACCACGACGAAGGCCTCGACCAGGATCGCCATGTCCATCTGCAGGTTCACGGTCTCGCGGGGAATCTGCAGCGCGCCCGCCAGTCCCGCAAGGAAGGCGCCCAGCGCGAACACCGAGGTGAACAGCAGCGGTTCGTTGATCCCGAGCGCGCCCGCGGTTTCGCGGTCCTGCGCCGAGGCCCGGATCCACACGCCCCAGCGCGTCCGCTTCAGCAGCAGGGCGAGCAGCCCGAACACGATCGGTCCGACCACGATCAGGAACAACGTGTACTCGGGAATGAAGCTGGCGCCGAACTGGATGCTGCCGGACAGCCCGGGCGCGCGCGGCGCGAACCGCTCCTGCGGGCCCCACACTGCAAGCGCCACGTCCTGCACCACCAGAACCAGGCCGAAGGTCGCAAGCAGCTGGAAGATCTCCGGCGCCGCATAGATTCGCCGCAGAACGACCACCTCGATCACGACACCGACGGCCGCGACGGCGAGGGCCGCGAGGAGCAGGCCGGACAGGAATCCGAGCGGCGTCGACGGCAGCAGAGATGTCACGGTCGAGGCGACGAAGGCACCGACCATGTACAGCGATCCGTGCGCGAAATTCACGACGCGCGTGACGCCGAAGATCAGCGTCAGCCCGGCGCTGAGCAGGAACAGCGTGGAGCCGTACGACAGGCCGGCGACGAACTGACCGAGGATCAGGTCCACATCGACCCGGGAAGCCGGCAGCCGCCCGCGCTACTTCTGCGCTTCGGCCGGGCGCAGTCGCGCCACTTCGGCGTCCGGCGGCAGGAACTTCGCGCCGTCGGCGTAGCGCCAGTCGACCATAGTGCCCTTGCCGTCGCGCACGTCGAGCTTCCCGACGTAGGCGCCCATCGTCGACTGCTGGTCGATGCGACGGAAGACCGCCGTGCCGAACGGCGTGGTCCACTCGAGGCCCCGCATGGCGGCGATCAGCTTCTCGGTGTCGGTGGACTGCGCTTTCCTGAGCGCCTCGAAGATCGCCGTGAAGGTCGCGTAGCCCACGACGGAGCCCAGGCGCGGATAGTCGCCATAGCGCTTCCGGTAGGCCTCCAGGAACTTCGTGTGCTCCGGCGTGCTGATCTGGTCCCACGGATAGCCCGTGACGATCCAGCCCTTCGGTGTCTCGTCCTTCAGGACGTCGAGGTATTCGGGCTCTCCGGACAGCAGGCTGACGACCGGCACGCGCGGGAACAGCCCGCGCAGGTTGCCCTCGCGCACGAGCCGCGGCAGGTCGGCACCGAACGTCACGTTGAAGATCGCGTCGGGCCGCGCGGCGAGGATGGCCTGCACGGCGCTTGCCGCTTCCAGCTTGCCGAGCGCGGGCCACTGTTCAGCGACGAACTCGACATCCGGCCGGCGCGCCTTCAGCAGCGCCTTGAAACTCGCGACGGCCGACTGCCCGTACTCGTAGTTGGGTGCGATGACGGCCCAGCGCCGGCCCGGGAGCTTCGCGGCCTCTTCCACCAGCATCGCCGACTGCATGTAGGTGCTCGGGCGAAGGCGGAACGTGTAGCGGTTTCCCTTCTCCCACACCACGGCGTCGGAGAGCGGTTCGGCCGCGACGAACAGCACCTTCGAGCGCAGCGCGAAATCGGCGACCGCAAGACCGACGTTCGACAGGAAAGTCCCTGCCAGCAGGACGACCTTCTCATTCGAGACCAGTTCGGTCGCCAGGCGAATCGCGTCATCCGGGCGACCCGCGTCGTCGCGTGACACCACTTCGATCCGGCGCCCCGACACGCCGCCCGCCTGGTTCGCCTCCTCGACCGCCAGCTGCCAGCCCATGCGGTAGGGAATCGTGAACTGTGGAATCGTCGAATAACTGTTGATCTCGCCGATGCGGATCGGAGCCGACTGGGCGAACGCCCGATGCAGCGGTGCCGCCAGGGCGGCCAGCGCGAGAAGCTCGCGGCGCGTGGTCATTGGATAGCCTTGTCGTCAGAGGGAAAACCGGCGGAGCCACCGTACCCCGTCGGCTAGAATACCGGCTTTAACGCGCGACCGTACCCCAAGGTTCACCGCGCGCCCGTGCCAAGGATGGAGCTGACAGGATGACGCACGTCGTCGTCGAATCGTGCATCAAGTGCAAGTACACGGACTGCGTCGACGTCTGTCCGGTCGACTGCTTTCGTGAAGGTCCGAATTTCCTGACGATCGACCCGGACGAGTGCATCGACTGCGCGGTCTGCATTCCGGAGTGTCCGGTCAACGCAATCTACGCGGAAGAGGATGTCCCGGAGGATCAGCGCGACTTCATTGCTCTGAATGCCGAACTGGCCAAGCAGTGGCCCGCCATCACCCGCATGAAGCCGCACGAGCCCGACGCGGACGAGTGGAAGGACGTGCGTGACAAGCGCCACCTGCTGAAGAGGTGAGCGCCCAAACGGGGCGAGATCGATGAATTCGTCACCCCGGCCCGTGTGATACGGTGCACATCGATGAAATTGCGCGGCCGTGCCTGGCCGCGCATAATCCGCCCGGACTTCTGGAGGGCGTCAGTCAGGCCAGGCTGCAGGAGCGGGCCGCTTGCATGGGAACTTTCGGGGAGTATGCGTTGAGCGGAGAGTGCCGTGCTTTATCACCTGCATGAACTGCAGCGTCGATTTCTGAACCCGCTTTCGGTGTGGGCACAGGCCACATCGGAACTCTTCTCCAGCCCCTACAGCCCGCTCGCCTACACGCCTGTCTCGCGGCGCCTCGCGGCGGGCTACGACCTGCTGCACCGGATCGGAAAGTATTACGAGAAGCCCGAGTTCGGCCTGCGCACGACCGAGGTCGATGGCACGGAAGTGCCGGTCGTCGAAGAGACCCTGGAAGCGAAACCGTTCTGCCGCCTGCTGCACTTCAAGCGGGTCTGGCCGGACAGCATGCCGAAGCGGCGAGCCGACCCGAAGGTCCTGATCGTCGCGCCGCTTTCGGGCCATCACGCCACGCTGCTGCGCGACACCGTGCGGGCGCTGCTGCCGGACCACGACGTCTGCATCACCGACTGGACCGACGCGCGCCTGGTGCCTCTTTCGCACGGGCCGTTCCATCTCGATGACTACGTCGAGTACGTGATCGAGTTCATCCGCCGGCTCGGACCCGACGTGCACGTGATCTCGGTGTGCCAGCCGACCGTGCCGGTGCTGGCGGCAGTATCCCTGATGGCCAGCGGCAAGGACCCCAAGCTGCCGCGCTCGATGACGATGATGGGCGGCCCGATCGACACGCGCCGCAATCCGACGCAGGTCAACGCGCTGGCGGAGCGCAAGAACCACGAGTGGTTCGAGAACAACGTCGTATTCAAGGTGCCGTCGGCCCACCCGGGCTACCTGCGCAAGGTCTATCCGGGCTTCCTGCAGCACGCCGGGTTCGTCGCGATGAACCCGGACCGTCACCTGAATTCGCACTGGGACTACTACCTCGACCTCGTCAAGGGCGACATGGACGACGTCGACAGCCACCGCAAGTTCTACGACGAATACAACGCGGTGATGGACCTGCCTGCCGAGTACTACCTCGACACGATCAAGATCGTGTTCCAGGAACACCGGTTGCCGAACGGCACGTGGAATGTCCGGGGCCAACTCGTCAGGCCGCAGGACATCCAGAACGTCAGCCTGTTCACGATCGAAGGCGAACTGGACGACATCTCGGGCAGCGGGCAGACGCAGGCGGCGCACGACCTCTGCAGGAACATTCCGAAATCCAGGCAGCAGCACCTGACGGTCAAGGGCGCGGGCCACTACGGCATCTTCAGCGGACGCCGCTGGCGCGAGCAGATCGCGCCGCAGATCCGCGCCTTCATTCGCGCCAGTGCCTGATTGCGCCCGCCGCCATGGGGAGTCGCGCGAATTGGTTCATCCGCGCAGGCGAAGCCGACGCGCCGCTGTTGCCCTAAAGTGCCGTCCTGCGGCGCCGAACTCTCTGTGAGCGGTGCCGTTTGCCTTTGACCATAAGGAGTTGACGATGACGATCTTCCGTCGCGCCGTGGCTGCGATCAGTGCAGCCTGCGTGCTTGGAACCAGCCTCCCCGTGATGGCCCAACCGGCACCGGCGCCGTCGTTGATCACCACGGAAGAGGCAACCGCTGCCTCCGTCCAGCAGCGCGTAGGCGAGTTGCTCGCTCGGGCCGACGTGCGCGATGCCCTGGCCGCGCGCGGAGTCGATGCTGCCCAGGTCGAAGCGCGCGTCGCCGCGCTCACCGACAGCGAAGCGCGCCTGCTTGCCGAAAAGCTCGACCGCCTGCCCGCCGGCTCGAGCGACGTCCTGGGCATTCTGTTCGCCGTGTTCATCATCCTGCTGATCACCGACCTCCTCGGGCTGACCAAGGTGTTCCCGTTCACCAGACCGGCCAAGTGATCTCGCCTCGCCGCACTCCGACCCCCGCTGCGGCGGGGGTTTTCATTTGTGCAGCCCTCCTCGCCGGCTGCGCAACGCCGCCGATGACCGCAGCCCTGCAGGCGCAGCCGCCGGCGGCGGTGGCACGCTCTGCGCTCGTGCCCAGCGTGCCGTTCTTCGCCCAGGAGGACTACCAGTGCGGACCCGCGGCATTGGCGATGACGCTCGCGGCCGACGGCGTGCCGGTCACGCCCGAGGCGCTGGTGCCCGAGGTGTACCTGCCGGCGCGCTCCGGATCGCTGCAGGCCGAGATGCTTGCCACCGCGAGGCGCCACGGCCGGCTCGCCGTTGTGCTTCCCGCCCGGCTCGACGCGGTGCTCGCCGAAGTGAACGCCGGTCGGCCCGTCATCGTCTTGCAGAACCTGTCGCTGCCCGTGATCCCGCTCTGGCATTACGCGGTCGTGATCGGCTACGACCTGGCGCAGCAACAGATCCTGCTGCATTCGGGCACGACCGCGCGGCAGCGCCTGCCGATGTCGGTCTTCGAGCGCACGTGGGCGCGCAGCGGTCACTGGGCCATGGTGACGACGCGCCCGGACGCGCTGCCCGTCTCGCCCGATGCGGCGACACTGCTGGCCGCGTCCGCGGCGCTCGAGCGGATCGACGCCGGCTCCGCTGCGAGCGCATACGCGGCCCTGACCCGGCGCGACCCCGGCTTCTACGGCGCCTGGTTCGGCCTTGGAAACGCGCGTCATGCCGGAGGGGATCTTGCCGGCGCGCAGCAGGCCTTCTCGCGTGCCACCGAGATCGATCCGCGCGCGGCCGATGCCTGGAACAACCTCGCGTTGACCCAGCTTGCACTCAGACGCACTGGCGAGGCGCGGACGGCAGCGCAGCGTGCCCTGGCTCTCGGGGGGCCTAGCTCGGCGCGCTACCGCCAAACCATGGACGCGATCGAGCGCGCCGGCGGATCGTGAAGGATCCGCGGCTGGGATAATCGCCGCCATTCCCGGCGGCATCGCGGCGGTCCGGCCGCGCGCTACGCTGCACACGACGATGACCTGTGCCTCCCTGAACCCGCTGCCTGCCGCGACGCTCGCCGATCGCATCGACGCGCTGCTGCCGCAGACACAGTGCACGCAGTGCGACTATGCCGGCTGCCGGCCGTATGCCGAGGCGATCGCCGGCGGCACGGCGCAGATCAACCGGTGCCCGCCTGGCGGGACCGAGGGAATCCGGGAACTGGCGGCACTGCTCGATCGCCGGCCGCTCCCGCTCGATCCGGCGTGCGGAGTCGAGCGCCCCCTGAAGGTCGCGGTGATCGACGAGGCGCTGTGCATCGGCTGCACGCTGTGCATCCAGGCCTGTCCGGTCGACTGCATCGTTGGCGCGCCGCGGAAGATGCACACGGTGATCGCTTCCCAGTGCACCGGCTGCGATCTGTGCGTGGCGCCCTGCCCCACGGACTGCGTCGTGATGGTCGAAGTGCAGCCGGCGCGCAACTGGACGCGCGCCGATGCCGACGCAGCGCGTCGACGGCATGCTGAACGGGCCGCGCGGCAGGAACGTCTGCGCCTGCGCGACGAGCATCGACTGGCAGGGAAGGCTGTCGCCAAGCTGGCCGAACTCGACGCGAGCGACGACCTCTCCGCGGAACAGCTGGCGCGCAAGAAGGCCGTCGTGCAGGCCGCCATCGACCGCGCGCGCGCGCGCCGCGCGACCACCCCCTCGCCGGACCCGACTGCATGAACCCCGCCAAGCGCCGTGCCATCTTCGAAAAGCTGCGCGAGCTGAATCCGCATCCGGCATCGGAACTGGAGTTCTCGTCGCCGTTCGAGCTGCTGGTCGCCGTCGTCCTGTCGGCGCAGGCCACGGACAAGAGCGTCAACGCGGCCACCCGCGTCCTGTACCGGGTCGCAAACACTCCGGCGGCGATCGCGGCCCTCGGCGAGGAGCGGCTGGCCGAGTACATCAAGACGATCGGGCTGTTCCGCACCAAGGCGCGCAATGTCGTGCGTCTTTCGCAACTGCTGATCGAGCGGCACGGCGGCACGGTACCGCGCGACCGCGACGCGCTCGAAGCACTGCCCGGCGTCGGGCGCAAGACAGCGAACGTCGTGCTGAACACGGCCTTCGGCGAGCCGACGATTGCCGTCGATACGCACATCTTCCGGGTCGCCAACCGGACCCATCTCGCGCCCGGCGACACGGTCGAGGAGGTGGAGGAGCGCCTGCAGAAGTTCACTCCCGACGAGTTCAGGAAGGACGCTCACCACTGGCTGATCCTGCATGGCCGCTACACCTGCAAGGCGCGCACTCCGGAGTGCTGGCGTTGCCCGATAGCGCAGTGGTGCGAGTGCCGGCCGAAGAGCCCCGCGCCGCGCGCGCCGGCGAAACTGCGGCCAGGCATGCCGGACCGCGCCGAGGACTAGGTCCCCGTGTTCAATCCTTCCAAGGACGAGGTCCGGCGCTTCTTCTGCGAGGCCTGGACCAAGCACCGGCAGGGCAGCGTGCTGACTGCGCTCGAGACGATCGCCGTCGACTGGATCCGCCAGCACCCGGAGTACCACGCCGAGCTCTCCGACACGGCCGCCGCGCTGGCGCGCGACTACAGCATCGAAGACGGGCGCACCAACCCCTTCCTGCACCTGTCGATGCACCTGGCGATCGCCGAGCAGTTGTCGGTCGACCAGCCGCCCGGCATCCGCGCGGCATTCCTCAGGCTCGTGCAACAGCGCGGCGACGAGCACGAGGCGGCACACGCCGTGATGGATTGCCTGGGAGAGGTCGTGTGGGCCGCGCAACGCGCCGGTACGCCGCTGCCTCCGGACGAGCTCACCTCCCGCTACCTCGATTGCCTGGCACGCCGGGCAACGGTCGACTGACCCGAAATGAAAACGGGCCTTGCGGCCCGTTCTCGCGATCGCGCAGCGGAGCTCAGCGCTTCTCGTTGCTCAGCGGTCCGGGCAGCCCGGACAGGTAAGCGGAGACGTTGCGGATGTCGTCGCGCGACAGCGGCTTGGCGAGACCGGCCATGATCGGGTTCTTGCGGGCCCCGGTCTGGTAGTCGCGCAGCGCCTTCTCGAGGTAGTCCACGTACTGGCCGGCAAGCTTGGGATAGGTCGGGTCGACCGGCGTCGCAAAGTCCTTGCCGTGGCAGGCCGCACATTGCTGCTGCGCAAGCTGCTCGCCCTTCTTCGCGTCGGCCGACCAGGCCGGATACGCCGCAACTGCCAGCGCCAGGATGATCAATGTCCGTTTCATCGTTCGACTCCCGGTTAGCGGCCGCGCTGGGCGTAGTAGGCCGCGACGGACGAGATCTGTTCATCCGACAGGCCCTTGGCAATGCCGGTCATCGACGGATGCGTGCGGTCCCCGCGGCGATACTCCTTGAGCGCGGCCTCGATGTATTGCGCCGATTGCCCGCCGATCTTCGGCACGCGATAGACCTGAGGAAACGAGGCCTGGTACCCCGGGATGGAGTGGCAGCCGATGCACATCGACACCGGAGCCTCGGTAGCGGGAGCCGGTGCGCCGGCTTTCTTCTCTTGCGCCGCAGCAGCGAACGACAGCGTCGCGGCGGCACACATCAGCAGCATTCGGGAAGGTTTCATCCTGATCCGCACGTGGTTGTTGGTCATGCCCTCTTGTCCTGGCGTACGCCGCGCGGGCTGGCGCCCCGCCGCTCCCCCTGAAACAGCGCGCGATTGTAGCGGAGGGAATCGCGTTGGGCACCTGCAGCGCCGGCCGGCGGGCATCCGCCTGCGTATACTCGGCCGGCCCTTGCCTGCCCGCTTCCGAGTGTCACCCATGCCCCGCTTCGAAGGTTCGAGCACCTACGTCGCCACCGACGACCTGAAACTTGCCGTCAATGCGGCGCTGACCCTGCAGCGGCCCCTGCTGATCAAGGGCGAGCCCGGCACCGGCAAGACGATGCTTGCCGAAGAGGTCGCCACCGCGCTCGGGATGCCCCTGCTCGCGTGGCACGTCAAGTCGACCACCAAGGCGCAACAGGGGCTTTACGAGTACGACGCGGTCTCGCGGCTGCGCGACTCCCAGCTCGGGGACGAGCGCGTCAGGGCGATCGAGAACTACATCGTCAAGGGCGTGCTGTGGCAGGCCTTCGATGCCCCCGATCCGGCCGTGCTGCTGATCGACGAGATCGACAAGGCCGACATCGAGTTCCCGAACGACCTGCTGCGCGAGCTCGACCGCATGGAGTTCTTCGTCTACGAAACACGGCAGACGGTCCGCGCGCGCCACCGGCCGCTGGTGGTGATCACGTCGAACAACGAGAAGGAACTGCCCGACGCCTTCCTGCGGCGCTGCTTCTTTCACTACATCCGCTTCCCGGACAAGGACACGATGCAGTCGATCGTGGACGTCCACTTCCCGGGACTGCGCAAGGAACTGCTGCAGAACGCGCTCGCCGTCTTCTTCGGCGTGCGCGACCTGCCCGGGCTGAAGAAGAAGCCCTCGACGTCGGAACTGCTCGACTGGCTGAAGCTGCTGGTCGCCGAGCAGATCCCGCCGGAGGCGCTGCGCTCGAAGGACGAGAAGCTCACCGTGCCGCCGCTGGCCGGCGCCCTCCTGAAGAACGAACAGGACATGCACCTGTTCGAGCGGCTGGTCTTCATGGCGCGCAACAACCGCTAGGACGCCGGCGATGCGGCCCGCGCAGCCAGTCACGCTCGAAGGACACGGGGTCCGGCTGGAACCGCTGACGCGCGATCACCACGACGGCCTGGTCGACGCGGCGCGCGACGGCGAGCTGTGGAAGCTCTGGTTCACCTCGGTCCCCGGGCCCGAACAGGCCCACGCCTACATCTCGGCCGCGCTGGCCGGGCAGGAGGCGGGGCACATGCTGCCGTGGGTCGTCCGCGAACTGGCGACCGGGCGGATCGCCGGCAGCACGCGCTACCACGACATCGTGCCCGCGGCCGGGCGCGTCGAGATCGGCTACACCTGGTACGCGCGGCGCTGGCAGCGCAGCCACGTCAACACCGCCTGCAAGCTGCTGCTGCTGGCGCACGCCTTCGAGGCGCTCGGGTGCGCCGTGGTCGGCCTGCGCACCGACAATTTCAACTTCGCCTCGCAGCGCGCGATCGAGGCACTGGGTGCGCGCTGCGACGGCGTGCTCAGGCACCACGCGCCACGCCCGGACGGCACGGTGCGCGACACCGTGATGTACAGCATCCTCTCGGCCGAGTGGCGCGATGTCAGGCGCCACCTGGAGCTGCGCCTCGCGCGGCACGCCTGACGCCATGCTGATCGACTTCTTCTTCCACCTGCGGGCGGCGCAGCTCAAGGTGTCGATCAACGAGTTGCTGACACTGCTGGAGGCGCTCAGGCGCGACGTGATCGGGCCGTCCATCGACGAGTTCTACTACCTGTCGCGCGCCACGCTCGTCAAGGACGAGACCCAGTTCGACAAGTTCGACCGCGCCTTCGGCGAGTACTTCCGCGGCGCGACCACTCATCTCGACTTCGCGAAGGACATCCCGGACGAGTGGTTCAGGCAGGTGCTGGAGCGCGCCTTCAGCCCCGAGGAGATCGCGCAGCTCGAGAAGCTGGGCTGGGACAAGCTGATGGAGGAGTTCAAGAAGCGCCTGGAGGAGCAGGACGGCGCCCATCACGGCGGCAACCGGTGGATCGGCTCGGGGGGCACGTCGCCCTTCGGTCACGGCGGCGCGCATCCGGAGGGCATCCGCGTCGGCGGCCCGAGCAAAGGTGGCAAGTCGGCGGTGAAGGTATGGGAGATGCGCGGCTACCGCGACTACGACGACAGCGTCGAACTCGGCACCCGCAACATCAAGGTCGCGCTGCGCCGGCTGCGACGCTTTGCGCGGGAGGGTGCGGATCTCGAGCTCGACCTGCATGACACGATCGAGTCCACCGCCAAGAACGCGGGCTGGCTCGACCTGAAGCTGGTGCCCGAGCGGCACAACACCGTGAAGGTCCTGATGCTGCTCGACGTCGGCGGCACGATGGACGAGCACATCAAGCGGACGGAGGAGCTCTTTTCGGCCGCCAAGAGCGAGTTCAAGCACCTCGAGTTCTACTACTTCCACAACTGTGTCTACGAGTACCTGTGGCGCAACAACCGGCGGCGCTACACCGAGCGCTTCGCCACGTGGGACGTGATCCGCAAGTACCCGCACGACTGGAAGCTGATCTTCGTCGGTGATGCAACGATGAGCCCGTACGAGGTGCTGCAGCAGGGCGGCTCGGTCGAGTACAACAATGAGGAACCCGGCGCCGTCTGGCTGCAGCGGTTCTTCAGCACCTTCCCGAAGTCGGTCTGGATCAACCCGGAGCCGGAGGGGCTGTGGCAGTACCGGCAGTCGGTGTCGATCATCCGGCAGCTCGCGGGCGGCAAGATGTTCCCGATGACGCTCGACGGGCTGACGCGGGCGATGCGCCAGCTGACCAAGTAGGCGGATGCCCGCCCGGCAGGCGAGTCAGCCGCCCACCGCGCGCCGCACGACACGGCCGACCGTGAGGCCCTGGACCAGGATCGAGAACACGACGACGCAGTAGGTCAGCGCCAGCACGGTGTCGCGGTGCGGACCCGCCGGCAGGGACAGCGCAAGAGCCACTGAAATGCCGCCGCGCAGCCCGGCCCACGTCAGCACCTGCGAGGAGCCGGCCGGAAGGCCGACGCGGGGTCCGAGCGCCTCGAACGGCAGTCCCACGGTCAGCCAGCGCGCCAGCAGCGTCGTGCCGACCGCCGCCACGCCGGCCCCCAGCATCGGCCACGAGAAGGCGATCAGCAGGACTTCCATTCCGATCAGCACGAACAGCACGGCGTTCAGGATCTCGTCAATCAGTTCCCAGAACATGTCGACGTAGCGTCGGGTCGTGCTCGACATGGCGATCGCGCGCCCGTGGTTCCCGATCATCAGTCCGGTGACCACCATCGCCAGCGGACCGGAAACGTGGAGGTGGGCCGCCAGGGCGTATCCCCCCAGCACGGCGGCGAGCGTCAGCATGACCTCGACCTGGTAGTGATCGACGCTCTTCAGCAGCCGGTAGGTGACGTAGCCGAGGGCCAGGCCGAAGGCGATGCCGCCGCCGGCTTCGCGCAGCAGCAGTTCCGACGCACCTGCGACCGTCGGCGTGGCCCCGCTGGCCAGCATGCCGAGCAGCAGCGAGAAGATCACGACGCCGACACCGTCGTTGAAGAGCGATTCGCCGGCGATCACGAGTTCCAGGTTCTTCGGCGCACCCGCGGATTTCAGGATGCCCATCACGGCCACCGGATCGGTCGGGGAAATCAGCGCCCCGAACAGAAGGCAGTAGGCCAGCGGCAGCGGCATGCCGCCCAGCGGCAGCAGCAACCACATCGCAAACCCGATCAGCAGTGTCGACAGCGTCGTTCCGACGATTGCGAGCGAGGCGACCTGCCAGCGGTACTTCCGCAATGCGCTCAGGTCGACATGCATCGCACCCGCAAAGAGCAGCAGCGACAGCATGCCCTGCATCAGCACGGTCGAGAAGTCGATCGACCTGAGCAGCGACTCCTCGTACTTCCGCAGGCCGAGGTCGAGTCCCAGTTCGCTCAGCGCGACGATGCCGAGCGACAGAACGAGCGCGATCACCATCACGCCGATGGCCGTCGGCAAGCGCACGAAACGGTGGTTCGCGTAGGCGAGCAGCGCCGTCAGCACCAGGAAGGTCGCGACAATGTCGAACATCCATCCCTCCACCAATCGTCCAGACCGGATTCTCGCGCAGCAGGCGGCGCGCGAAGCAGGCCAGCGAGGCAGGGAATGATCCCGGGCTCCAGCGCCCGGGGACGGCGCGGGCCTAGCTGACGAACGGCGGCGCCGCCTTCAGCACTTCGTCCACGGTGGTGACGCCTTTCGCGATCTTCTCTGCGCCCGACACGCGCAGCGAGCGCAGCCCGTCGCGCGCTGCCTGCGCGCGCATCTGGGTCAGGTCGGAGCCCTGGGCGATCAGCGACCGCATCGCATCCGTCATCACGAGCTGTTCGATCAGGCCGCTCCGCCCCATGTAGCCGGTGCGGCGGCACTCGAGGCAGCCGACAGGCTTGTAGACCTTGTCCGGCACGTTGGAGCGCCACGGCGAGACAAGTTCCTTCCACAGCGCCGGGTCGACCGGCTCACCGACCGCCTTGCAGTGAGGGCACAGAGTCCGCACCAGCCGCTGGGCCAGGATGCCGATCAGCGTCGCGTTCACGAGGTAGTTCGGCACGCCGAGCTCGAGCAGGCGCGCGACCGAGGCCGCGGCATCGTTCGTGTGCAGGGTCGAGAACACGAGGTGCCCTGTCAGTGCCGCCTGCACCGCCATGTCGGCGGTTTCCTTGTCCCGGATCTCGCCGACCATGATGATGTCCGGGTCCTGCCGCATCAGCGCGCGCAGCCCATCGGCGAAGCCGAGATCGATCCCGTGCTGGACCTGCATCTGGTTCAGCGCCGGATCGACCATCTCGATCGGATCCTCGACCGTGCTGACGTTCACCTCGTCCGTCGCCAGCTGCTTCAGCGTCGAGTACAGCGTGGTGGTCTTGCCCGAGCCGGTCGGACCGGTGACGAGCACGATCCCGGATGGCCGGTGGATCAGGTCTTCCCAGATCCGCGCCTCGTCGCTGGAGAAGCCGAGTTCGGCGTAACTGCGCACGACGACCTCGGGGTCGAAGATCCGCGCAACCATCTTCTCGCCGAAGGCCGTGGGCAACGTCGACAGGCGGATTTCCACTTCACGCCCGGAGTTCGGTCCGCTCGATACCTTGGTCTTGATGCGCCCGTCCTGCGGACGCCGCTTCTCGACGACGTCCATCCGGCCCAGCAGCTTGATGCGGCTGGTCATCGCGCTCATCACGCCAGCCGGCATTTGGTAGACCTGGTGCAGCACGCCGTCGATGCGGAAGCGCGCGACGCCGAACTCACGACGCGGCTCGAGGTGGATGTCGCTGGCGCGCTGGTCGAAGGCGTACTGCAGCAGCCAGTCGACGATGTGGATCACGTGCGCATCGTTGGCCTCGACCTTGCCGCCGAGCTCGACCAGTTGCTCGAAGCTGGACACGAGCGGCGTGCTGCCTGTCCGCGCCGCGCCCTTGACCTGCTGGGCGAGCTTGTAGAACTCGGTCGTGTAGCGCGCAACGTCGATCGGGTTGGCGACGACCCGCTTCACCGTCTTCTTGGTGATCTGCTCGATCTCGCGTTCCCAGCCGGTCTGGAACGGCTCGCAGGTCGCTATCGTCACTTCGGTCGCCGTCATCGCAACCGGGAGGATCGAGTAGGTGCTCGCGTACGACGACGACATCACGTCGACGACGCGCGTGAAGTCGACCCGCAGCGGATCGATGTGGAAGTACGGCAGGCTCGCCTTGCCGGCGAGCCACTGGGTCAGGGTCTCGAGGTCGAGCAGCTGCCGGTCCGCTTGCGGCGACCGGTAGTTCATTTCCGCCAGCACCGTCAGCGGATGACCCGCACGCTCGCGACCACCCGACTGCTTGAAGCGCTCGGCATCGCTGGCCGACAGCAGGCCGTCCGCCACGAGTTGCTTGACGACATAGCCTCCGGTCACGCGGCCGTTCGGTACGGGCGCGCTGTGCGGCCGCGCCCGATGGGACTCGGGCCCCGGGGACTTCAGGGCGACGGTAGCGTCTTTCGGGTTCATGCTGGACTACGCGGGTTGGGAAGCGGCGTACCGGCCGGCCAGCGCCTTCGCCCGCTCGGGCGCGCCTTCGAAGTCGGCAACTACCGCATCGACCGCGCGCTTGGTCAGCGGCACGCTCTCGAGCGGCTCGATGTACTTGCGCGCCAGGTACGACTTGAGGTTCTCCGCGGACAGCACGTGCGCCTTCTGGTCATGCTCGCCGGCGAACAGGAACAGCGTGCGCAGCGGGCTCATCCAGCGCAGCTTGACGCGGTTGAAGTCCATGCCGTTCCACAGTTTGAACCACGTACCGCGCTGCCAGCGGCCGATCTCTTCCTGCACGCGCGCGTCCTCGACCGGATCGAGCCGGGCAATGTCCGTCATCTCGTCGGGCATCGAGATCTCGGCCTTCTGCTCCTCCGCATGGCGTTTGATCAGGCCGGTCGAAACGCGGATTCCGCCCGGCACGGTCGTCACGGGGAAGATGCCGGACAGCTGCATGCCGTCGATCTTCGCGCGCAGCTCCGAGGTGAGCAGGCTCGATTTGATGTAGGTGGCCTGGTCGACCGGCTTCACCGCCATCGCGTGCGATTCCATCAGCTGCGTGAAGAACAGGTCGCGCTCGCGCTCGGGAACATTGATCAGCCCCAGTCCGTCACGCAGCACCCGCACCATGTTCGGGATCAGCTTCACCAGCTTGCTGCGGTCCTCGGTGCTGGCCTTCGGCTGCACCGACCACACGAGCTCATGGATCACGTCGCGGAACGCCTTGGCGAAGCCCGGCTGCGTTTCGTTGCGCACGGTGGCGGCGACCAGCACCTTGACCCAGGCTCCCAGCAGGAACTCCTTGATGTAGGGCTCGAGGTCCACCCGCTCGAACGCCCGCCGGACCTGGATGGTCGTGTTGATCGTCAGGATCTCGTGCTTCTCGGCCGCTTCGAGCGCCTTCTTGGCACGCGAAACGGGATCGTTCTCCTCCGGGCGGATGTCCGACACGAACTTGTCGAATTCGCCGTACAGCCGTTCGAACACCGTGATGTCCGTCTCGAAGGTCTTCAGGATCTCCGTGATGACCCGGTCGACCTCCTTCAGGTAGCGCTGGTTGTCGTCGCCGTACGGTTCCCACCCCGCGGACGTGCCCGCGATGCGGTCGATCAGCTTGCGGGCCGGGTGCGCGCTCGAGGCAAAGAACGCAGCGTCCATCAACGCCGCCTTCAGCACCGGGAACTGCAGGCGGGAGATGCGCGCCTTGATTTCCGCAGGGACCTGCTTGTCCTGCATCACATGGTCGAACAGCATGCCGACCAGTTCGATCGTCAGCTTGTCGACGACGCGCGTGGACTTCGAGATCAGCTCGTTGCGCAGGGCGGTCACGGTCTCCGCCGCGGGCGCGAGCGAATAGTCGCCAGCCACACCCATGCCCTGCAGATCGTGGTGCTGGAACTCGCCGACGGATTCGAGCAGCTGCTGCGGCGCCGGCCCGAGCGCCGGGAGCGACGGCAGGCGGGAACCGCGCGCGTTGGCCTGCAGGCGTGTCAGCAGGCCGCCCAGCAGCATGGACGACTCGTCGGGACCTGCCTGCCCGGCAGCCGTCCCGTGCTGACCGGCACCGGTGCCCGTCGGCACGCCCCCCGGTCCACCGGCAGGCCCGCCTGTGCCCACCCCGCTGCCACCGGTCCACGCAGCGGGCGACGTCAGCCCGGCGGGTCCCGGCGTGCCGAAAGCGGCGCTCGAGGACTTCGGGGCGGACATCGTGCGACGAATCGCACGGGCGTCCACGCCGTGCTTGGCGAAGTGATCCAGGAGCTGCTGCACGATGCGGGCGAGTTCCTCGCCGAGCGGCTTCTCGAACAGCGTCAGGAAGTACTCCCAGGCCTCCTTGTGCAGTTCCGTTTCCTCGGCCGCGCGCAGCAGGGCGCGCACGTACACGGAGGGACCGAGCGGGTTCTCGGACATGCGCACGGTGCCGCGGCCGAGCAGGAAGGCGACGACCAGGTTCAGGTCGCGCAGCGGGTGATCGGCGCGGCCGGCGATCTTGCTGGCATGGCGGTCGACAACGGTCGTGCTCTCGACCGAGATCGAATCGACCAGGGACAGCGTTTCCGCGTCGAGGGCGGGCGCCGGACCCTGCGTGCGACCCAGCGTCAGCTCGCTGAGATACTGGTCCTGCGTTTCCTGCAGCCGCCCCATGAACGCGTGGAACAGGTCATCGCTCTTGGTCGCCAGGTGACGCTGCACCAGCGGCGAGCCGACGTCGAAGTCCCACTTGCCCGACAGTTCCTCGAGCAGGCCCTTGGTGATTTCCGGAAACGCCGCGCCGATCAGCTCGGTGGAGATCGCAATCCCGGAACGCAGCAGCGCCGAGGCCTGCGACGCGGTCACGTGAGGGACCTCGCCACCGGTGCGGCTCGCTTCAGGGCTTGGCGGGAACTCCATTGCGTCTCTTGCGGCAGCGCGTTTCGGTGGCGAACTATAGACGACTGACTCTATCGACGTGGTGTCGGCTGTCAAGCGACATTGCGGGGGTTCGAACGTCCCAAATTGCGGGCATCGCCCATGAGTCAGACGACGAGTTCATCAGTCAACCCGTTGGCCGTCCGCAGCCCGGACACCCAGCGCCGCGCCGGCAACTGCCAGCGCGCTTCGAGCTCGGAGGCGCGCTCCAGCAGCGCCCACAGGGAGACCGCCAGCGGCGGACCCACGAACGCCAGGACAATGCGGTTGCCCTCGTCCACTTCGGGCAGCGCGAGTGCACGATCGTCAAACGCCGAGCAGATGCGCTCGAAGCTCGGGTCGAAGCGGCGCCCGAACAGGTTGAAGCACGCAACGCCGGGGGCATTCAGGGCGGCGCGACAGGTCCGGTAGAACGCGACGTCGTCATAAACGGGCCCACGCGCCTGTGCGTCGTAGAGGTCGACCTGCAGCCAGTCGGCACGGCCCCGCTGCCGCGGCTTCGCGATGAAGTCCCGCGCATCGTCCCGCACGACCGTCAGACGTGCATCGTCCTGCGGAAGCAGGAACCAGGCGCGCGCCGCTTCGATGACCTCGGCGCTGAGTTCGACCGCCACGACTTCCGCGCTCGGCACGTTGCGGTGGCAGAACTTGGTCAGCGCGGCCGCGCCGAGTCCGAGTTGCACGATGCGGCGCGGTTCCGGCAGGAAGAGGCCGACCGCCATCATCTGCTGCTGGTATGCCAGTTCGAGCGAGTACGGCCGGGCAATCCGCATCCCGCCCTGGATCCACTCGGTCCCGAAGTGGAGATAGCGGACGCCGCCGTCCTCCGAAAGGGTCACTGCGCCGGCAGCCCCGCGACCGTGACGTGCCGTTCGTCCTGCCTTCGCGCCGCTTGAGCTCATCGGT
>JAOUJD010000207.1 GCA_029883565.1 Burkholderiaceae bacterium | reverse complement strand
CGGATCGAGCAGGATATCCGGTTCGGGGTTGCGCTGCACGGGTCGGGCGCCCTGCGAGATCAGCTCGCGGAAGCGCTTCTTCTCGGCTTCGAAGCGCTCGTTGATCCGCTGCGTCTCGAGGAGCGCTTCGCTGACGATCTTCAGTTCCGCCGCCCGTTCCTGTTCGTTGTTGGCATACGAGCGCTTGATGGTGTCTGGCAGGTCACGCTTCTTGAAGAACTCGGACTCTTCGTCGAGGCGCCTGCGCTCGGCCTCCATGCGGTCGAGGCGCGCCTGCGACCGGCGGATCACCTCGTTGCTCGTGTCCAGCGCCTTCACGCGCGCGGCCTCGATCTCTTCCTCGCTCGCGTAGGCCTCCAGCAGGGAGCGATCGCGGCGCCGCTGCGCCAGCGCTCGTTCCTCCTCGTCGATGCGCTTCTTTACCTCGGCCGCGCGCGCGCGCTGCTCCTCGACGGTCAGCGGGCGCGGGATCACGCGCCGTACCGATCCGTCCTTGTTCAGTTCACGCAGGTCGCTGTTGGCGCACTCCGGCGGCGGGCGGTCGCCGCTGTAGGTGCGGCCGTTGGCAACGCAGCTATAGATCGTCGACCCGACCAGCGGTTGCGCCCAGGCAGACGCAGCCAACGCCAGCGCGGACGCAAGAACGCCCAGCCGCCGCGCGCGGACCCGTCCCAGTCCCATCGCCTGTCGGTCAGGCTCCATACTGTTGCCGATACCTCTCCACCGAGGGTAGAAATGATCGTGCGGAAGCCGCGTGGGGAGACTCCGAATTGAGGAAGCGAAGCAGGTCAGTTAGTGTCGCTATGGCCACGACCGGCATGCCATAGGTGGTTTCCACGCTCTGCACGGCCGACTGGGCCGACAAGTCGCCATCGGGACCCGAGCGCTCCATCCGGTCCAGGGCGATCAGCACGCCCGCCGGGGTGGCGCCGGCCGCCCGGATCAGCTCGACTGACTCACGGACCGAGGTGCCAGCCGTGATGACGTCGTCCACGATCACGACGCGCCCCGCCAGCGGGCTGCCTACGATGACCCCACCTTCGCCGTGGTCCTTGGCTTCCTTCCGGTTGAACGCGAACGGGACGTCGACGCCGAGGTCGGCAAGCGCCACGGCCGTGGCCGAGGCGAGCGTGATGCCCTTGTAGGCCGGACCGAACAGCATGTCGAACTTGACGCGGCCGCTGTCGCGCGCAGCCAGCAGTGCTTGCGCGTAGAAGCGCGCGAGCTGCCCGAGCGTGGCGCCGCGGTTGAACAGCCCCGCGTTGAAGAAATACGGCGACAGGCGACCGGCCTTGGTCCTGAACTCGCCGAACTTCAGTACGCCCGTGTCCAGGGCGAACTCGATGAACTGTTGTTGGAGGGCAGTCACGGTCGAGCAGGGGCGTGCGGCCCGGTTCCGGTTACGTACGCGATTTTGCCGCATCGGACCGCGAAAGGTTGGACAATGCGCCGACTTTTTCACGCTAGCTTGATCAATGTTCCGCATCGTCACCTTGAACGCCAACGGCATCCGTTCGGCCGGCAGCAAGGGTCTGTTCCGCTGGCTGCGCCGGGTCGAACCTGACGTCGTGTGCCTGCAGGAAGTCAAGGCGCACGAAGCCGACATTCCGGGCGCCCTGCGCGCGGATGACCAGTTTCATGCGCATTTCCACTGTGCCGAGAAAAAGGGGTACGCAGGAACAGCGCTCTACGCCGCCAAGCGCCCGCGCGCCGTGCGGTGCGGCTTCGGATCGGCGGAGTTCGATGCGGAGGGCCGCTACATCGAGGCGGAGTTCGCGAACGTCACGGTGATCTCGGCGTACTTCCCTTCAGGTTCGTCGGGCCCGGAGCGTCAGGCGGCCAAGTACCGCTTCCTCGGCCAGTTCTATCCGCACCTGGCCGAGCTGGCCGCGAGCGGACGCGAAGTCGTGCTGTGCGGCGACGTCAACATCGCCCACCGCGAGATCGACCTCAAGAACTGGAGAAGCAACCAGAAGAACTCGGGATTCCTGCCCGACGAGCGCGCGTGGCTCACGCGCCTGTTCGAGGAGCAGCGCTGGGTCGATGTCTTCCGGCGGCTCGATCCCCGCCCCGAGCAGTACACCTGGTGGAGCAACCGGGGCCAGGCCTGGGCCAAGAACGTAGGGTGGCGCATCGACTACCAGATCGCGACCCCAGGCCTTGCCGCGCGCGCACGCCGCGCGGAGATCTTCACCGCCAGGCGCTTTTCGGACCACGCTCCGCTCACCATCGAATACGCGGGACGACTATGAAGCCGATGCAGCCGGCGCGCCCCCTGAATGGCAGCCTGCACGACCACATTCACCTCCGCGATTTCGCGTGGCTGCTCGCCATCGCACTGATTCTGCTGGCGCTGGCGACCTGGGGCCTGTTGCACCTCGCGCCGCCGCCACCGCCGAAACAGATTGTCATGAGCACCGGCGCCGCCGACGGCGCGTATCACGCCTATGCGCTGCGCTATCGCGCGATCCTTGCCGAGTACGGTGTCGATCTCGTTCTGCGGCCGTCGAAGGGCGCCCAGGAGAACCTGGAGCGGCTGCGAAGCGGCACCGACGGCGTCGAAGTCGCGCTGGTGCAGAGCGGTTTGACCAGGGCGGAGGAGCCGGACCTCGTCACTCTCGGCAGCGTCTTCTATGAGCCCGTCTGGTTCTTCTACCGGGACAAGCACGAGCTGAAGCGCGCCTTCGAGCTCGTCGGCAAGAAGGTCGCCATCGGCGCCCCCGGCAGCGGCACTGCCGAGCTTGGACAATCGCTCGCGGCCGGCTCTGGGCTGGATCGACCGCCGACGGTGCTGGTCGAGATCGGCGGGTTGGCCGCGGCCGACGCACTCGCCGCCGGCAGCGTCGATGTGGCCTTCTTCGTCTCGTCGGTCGATGGCCCGCCGGTGGCCAAGCTGCTGGCAACACCGGGCGTCCGGCTGATGGACATGGGCCACGCCGACGCCTACGTGCGGCGGCTGCCGCACCTGCACAAGATCGTCTTGCCCGAAGGTGTCTTCGACCTGAAAAGCAACGTGCCGCCGCAGTCCGTCGCACTCGTCGCGCTGACGGCGAACCTGATCGCACGTGACGAACTGCATCCCGTTGCCGTCGAGCTGCTGCTCACGGCGGCAAAGCGCGTGCACGGCGGCCCGACGCTGCTGCACGGCGCGAACGTCTTTCCTGCGCCTATGGACGTGTCGCTGCCGCTGTCCACCGACGCCGAGCGGTTCTACAAGGACCGGCCTGGACTGCTGCGCCGGCTGCTGCCGTTCTGGCTCGCCATCTGGCTCGAGCGCATCCTGTTCATTCTCGTGCCCCTGGCCGCGATCGCGGTGCCGCTGTTCGCCTACCTGCCGAAGGTTTACGACTGGCGGATGCGCCGGCGGCTTGACCACTGGTACAGGGAACTGAAGCGCCTGGAGCATGCGACTGAACGCGGGAGCGCCGTGGGCCAGCAACTGGCGCGGCTTGACGAAATCGACTCCGCGTTGAACCAGCTCAAGGTGCCGATGGGGTATCTCGACCGCCTGTACACGCTGCGTTTCCATGTGACCTACGTCCGCGGCCTGCTCGGCGCGCGCGCCAGGGCCTCCGAACACGCGCCCTGAGTCTCAGGTCAGCAGTACGGCGGCACCGGCGATGGCCAGGGCGAGCCCGCACCAGCGCAGCGCGTCGCCGCGCCGCAGGCCCGTCGCCCCCTCGGGGTCGGTCGCGTTACGCCAATCGAGCGCGGGCGCGAAGAACACCAGAAGGGCACCCGCCCACAGAAGTCCGGCGGCAAGGTGGCCCGCGGCCAGCGAAATCACGAGGAGCGACGCAAACGCGAGCAGGCTGGCATTGCCAAGCACGCGCAGGACCGCCGGGCGGCCGGGGCGCCGGGAGCGGTGCGCGCGTGGATCGATGGAGTCGGCCATGGACTGCCCGGAAGCAGCCCCGAGTATCGATTCGAGGCGGACGCGGCGAGGCATGGAATAGCCCGACGATTGCGAACATTTTCCGGCCGTCGAAGGCGCAGGGCGCCGGTCCGTGTCCTTGCTGCCGCCTGCGTCCGTCACGCGTCCGGCCGACGCACTCACTTCGCCACTACACTCGCCCGCCATGGCAGAAACGAGCGTGAGCAGCGCGCCGCAGCCAGCGCGGCGCTGGCGCGATGCGTTGCGGGTGTACCTGGAGCCGGCATCGCTGCGGATGTTCTCCCTGGGCTTCGGCGCGGGACTGCCGTTGCTGCTGGTGCTCGGCACGCTGTCGTTTCGCCTGCGGGAAGCCGGCATCGACCGGACGACGATCGGCTACCTGAGCTGGGTCGGCCTGGCCTACGGGCTCAAGTGGGCGTGGGCGCCGCTGGTGGACCGTTTGCCGCTGCCCTGGCTCACGCGCACCCTGGGACGGCGTCGCGCCTGGCTGCTCCTGGCCCAGGCCGGAGTCATCGGCGGGCTCGTCGGCATGGCGTTCACCGACCCGCACGCCGGGTTGAACGGCGTGATCGCCTTCGCCCTGATCGTCGCGTTCTCGTCGGCCACGCAGGACATCGCGCTCGATGCCTACCGGATCGAGTCGGCGCAGGTGGAGAAGCAGGCAGCGCTCGCCGCGATGTACCAGACGGGCTACCGGCTCGCGATGATCTGGGCAGGTGCCGGCGTCCTGTGGATCGCCGCGCGCTCGATGGATACGGCGACCACCGGCGGCTACAGCGCAGCGGCATGGACCACGGCCTACCTCGCGATGGCAGCGTCGATGCTGGTCGGCGTCGCCACGGTGCTGCTGTCGCCGGAGCCAGCCACGTCCGAGGCCCGCGAACGCAGCGACGGCGAGGAGCGCGAGCTTGCGCAACGGCTGATGGCCGAGCGCGGGATGAGCCCGCGCGCCGCTGCGGCACTTGCATGGCTGCGCACGGCGGTGATCGGGCCGTTCGCCGACTTTGTCGTCCGTTACCGCTGGCACGCGCTGCTGCTGCTCGCCCTGATCGCCGTCTACCGCATCTCGGACGTCGTGATGGGCATCATGGCCAACCCCTTCTACGTGGACATGGGGTACTCGAAGGACGAGGTGGCGGCGGTCTCCAAGCTGTACGGAGTGGTGATGACGCTGGCCGGCGCCTTCGTCGGCGGCGTGCTGGCGCTGCGATTCGGGGTGGCCCGCATCCTGATGCTGGGGGCGGTGCTGTCGGCCGCATCCAACCTG
>JAOUJD010000205.1 GCA_029883565.1 Burkholderiaceae bacterium | reverse complement strand
GCCCCAGCCCTCGAGGCGCGCTGCGACGAGCGCGGAGGTCACCGTCTCCTTGAAGGACAACTCGGGATTGCGGTGAAGCTGGTGGCGCGTCGCGCGCAGCGACTCGGCCGCATCGAGCAGGTCGGTCAGCTGGCAATACGGCGCATAGCGGGGCGTCATCGCGGCTCCCCCTTATGCCGCCGGCTTCGGCGTATTGCCCGCGCCGAGGTCCCAGTAGAGCCCCGTCATCACCGCCAGCGCCTCCCGCAGCACTTCCGGCGGCAGGTGCTCGTTCGGCGCGTGCTGCGAGCAGCCCGGGTACGAGTGCGGCACCCAGACGGTGCGCAGGCCGAGCACATCCGTGAAGATGTCGTTCGGCAACGAACCGCCGAGGTTGGGCAGCAGCGCCGGCTTCTTGCCGCTGGTGCGCGCGATCGAGTCGACGGCCCACTGCACCCACGCGTCCTCGGGATCGATGCGCGTCGCGTGGAACATCTCCTCGCGCGTCGGCGCGATCTGCACCATCGGGAAGCCCTGGCGGTCGAGGTGACGGCGCAGTGCCGGCAGGATCTGCCTGTCGTCGACGCCGACCACGAAGCGCAGCTGGCAGCGCGCCCACGCGCGCGGCGGGATCGCGTTGACCGGCGTGTCCGGGTTGCCGGTCTTGCAGGCGAGCACTTCGAACGAGGACCAGCCGAACACGCGCTCGGCCGGCGACAGGCCCGGCTCGCCCCACCAGGGCTCGATGGTCGGGCCGTCGGTGCCGCCGTCGACCTCGCAGTCGGCGAGCGCGCGGCGCACCGACGCGGGCAGTTCGCTCGGCACCCATTCAGGCACGCGGATCTGGCCCGTCGGCGACACGATGGTCGCGATCGCGTGCGCCAGCTGGATGCCCGGGTTGGAGATCAGCCCGCCCCAGTTGCCCGAATGGTGGCCGCCCTTGCGCGCCTCGATCGTCAGGTCGAAATTGAAGCTGCCGCGCGAGCCGAGGAAGATGGTCGGGCGGTCCGCGCGCAGCCGCGGGCCGTCGGACGCGATCAGCAGATCCGCCTTGAAGAGTTCCCGGTTCGCCTCGCACAGTCCACGCAGGCCGGGCGAACCGGTCTCCTCGCCCATCTCGATCAGGAACTTGGAGTTGAAACCGAGCCGGCCCCGCTCGGCCAGCACGTTCGCCATCGCCTGCATGTTCACCGAGTGCTGCCCCTTGTTGTCCGCGATGCCGCGGCCGTACCAGCGCCCCTCGCGCTCGGTCAGCGTCCACGGCGACAGACCCTCCTTCCACTCGGGCTCCAGACCGCGGATCACGTCTCCGTGGCCATAGCCAAGGACGGTCGGAGCCCCGGGATCTTCCTGACGCTGGACGAAGAGGAAGGGCGCCTTCGCCTTCGGGTGCGTCAGCGTCCGGCACTCGAAGCCCATCGCCTCGAACGCGGGCTGCAGCTCCTCGTGCAGGTACTTCTCGAGGAAGGGCGCACGGTCCGGGTTCTGGCTCTCGGTCGGGATGGCGATGCGGCGCGCGAGGAGCGCCCTGAACTCGCCGGAGTCGAACTGCTGCTCGGCGCGGCTGATGGCGGTGGTGCGGGTCATCGTGCGTCCTTCGTGAGTGCGGTTCAGGCGGCCTGCGCCTGAACCGGCGGATAAAGGTGGCAGGCGACGGTGCCGGCCGGCGTTTGAGTCAGCGCGGGCTCGACCGTGCTGCATTGGGCCATGCGCTGCGCGCAGCGCGGATGGAAGGGGCAGCCCGGCGGTGGGTTGAGCGGATCGGGGAATGCGAGCCCGAGTCCGATGTCAGGCACGCCAAGCCCGGGTTCGGGCGTCAGTACCGATGCCAGCAGCGCCCGCGTGTACGGATGGCGCGGCGCGCGGAACAGCTCCTCGGTGCCGGCCTGCTCGACCACCCTGCCGAGATACATCACCGCCACCTGCGTGGCGATGTGCTCGACGACCGCGAGGTTGTGGCTGATGAATACGTACGTGAGGTTGAACTCGCGCCGCAGGTCCATCAGCAGGTTCAGGATCTGCGCCTGCACGGAGACGTCGAGCGCGGAGGTCGGCTCGTCGCAGATGACGATCTCGGGCCTCATCACCAGCGCGCGCGCGATCGCCACGCGCTGCCGCTGCCCGCCCGACAACTGGCCGGGCGTGCTGCCGGCGTAGCGCGCCGGCAGGCCGACGCGGTCCAGCATCTCGATCGCCCTGGCGCGCCGCTCGGCCGTCGTGCCGATGGCGTGGACGTCGAGCGGCAGCGACACGATCGAGACGATGTCACGCCGCGGGTTCAGCGACGAGTACGGGTCCTGGAACACCGGTTGAATGCGCCGCGCGACCGCCTTGCGGCCGAGCGCGGCGACGTCCTGGCCGTCGAGCGCGATTCGGCCACCCGTCGGCGCAAGCAGTCCCAGCAGCATGCGCGCCAGCGTCGACTTGCCGCAGCCGGACTCGCCGACGATGCCCAGCACGTCGCCGCGCTGGATTGCGAGATCGACGCCGTTGACGGCGTGCAGCACGCGGCCCTTGCGGAAGAACGTGGCCCCGAGCGTGAACGTGCGCCGGACCGCCTGCGTCTGCATCAGCGGCGTCGCCCGCGTGTTCACTCCGGCAGCTCCACGTGGATGCAGCGCCACTGGTGTTCACCCGAGCTGCGCAGCGGCGCGGCGGACTCGCACGCTGCGAGGGCATGCGCGCAGCGGTCGCGGAAGCCGCAGCCGCGGATCTCTCCGACCAGCGAAGGCACCACGCCGGCGATCGTGCCAAGGCGGCCGCCGCGCTTGGTGCGCCCGGGCACCGGGATGCAACTGATCAGCCCGCGCGTGTACGGATGGCGCGGGGACGCGAACAGGCGCTCGGCCGTGCCTTCCTCGACGATCTCGCCCGCGTACATCACCGCCACGCGGTGCGCGATGCGCGCGACCACGCCGAGGTCGTGCGTGATCAGCACCATCGCGATCCCGAGGTCCTTCTGCAGGTCGGCGAGCAGCCGCAGGATCTGGGCCTGGATGGTCACGTCGAGCGCGGTGCTCGGCTCGTCGGCGATCAGCAGTTCCGGGCCGCACATCAGCGCCATCGCGATCATCACGCGCTGGCGCAGGCCGCCGGAGAGCTGGTGCGGGTACTGCCGGAGCCGCTCGGCGGCCGACGCGATGCCGACCTTGCCGAGCAGTTCGATCGCGCGCTCGCGCGCCTTGTCGGTGCTGCCGCCGCGATGGAGCAGATAGCTCTCCATCAGCTGGTTGCCGATCGTGTACGCGGGGTTCAGCGCCGTCATCGGCTCCTGGAAGATCATCGCCATCCGGTTGCCGCGCAGCGCGTTCACGCGCCTGGGCGCGGCCGCCAGCAGGTCCTCGCCGAGCAGCGCGAGCCGGGTCGCGCGCCGCCGCGCCGCGACGGGCAGCAGGCTCATGATCGCCAGCGAAGTGATCGACTTGCCGCAGCCAGACTCCCCGACGATGCACAGCGTCTCGCCGCGCCCCACCTGGAAAGACACGTCGCGTACCGCGCGCAGCGGCCCGGAGGGGGTCGCGATGTCCACGCTCAGGCCCTCGACGTCGAGGACCGCGTCGGCGGCGTCCGGCTTCAGGACCGCACTCATGCCCGCCCCTCCGGCGCCAGCAGGTCGCGCAGGCCGTCGCCGGCGAGGTTGATCGCGAAGATCAGCAGCGCCAGCGCGGCGCCGGGGATCGCGATCAGCCAGAAGGAGAAGAACATGTACGACTTGGCCTCGGAGATCATCAGGCCCCACGAGGGCAGTGGCGGCTGCACGCCGAGCCCGAGGAAGGACAGCGCCGCTTCGAGCAGGATCGCGCTGGCGGCTTCGAGCGTGGCGACAACGATCAGGTGCGGCAGCACATTGGGCAGGACCTCGCCGAGCAGCACGCGGGTCGTCGAGGCGCCGGCCGCCTGCGCGGCGGCGACGTAGTCGAGCGAGCGCACCTGCTGCGTCGCGCTGCGCATGACGACCGCGAAACGGTCCCACTTCAGCAGGCCGAGCACCATGATCACGACCCACAGCGATCCGCCGACCAGCGCCACGGTGGCGAGCGCGACGAGGATCACCGGCATCGACAGCCGCGTCGTCACCAGGAAACTCACCGCCATGTCGGTCCGGCCGCCGAAGTAGCCGGCGAGCATCCCCATCGAGGTGCCGATCAGGCCGGAGATGATCGCCACCGAGACGCCGATCAGCAGCGAGATGCGCGCCCCGTAGAACAGTCGCGACAGGTAATCGCGGCCGAGCGGATCGGTGCCGAGCGGATGGGCCCATCCGCCCGCGTCGTACCAGAAGGGCGGAACGTTGCGGTTCGCGAGATCCTGGGCGTACGGGTCGTACGGCGCGATCCACGGGGCGAGGAGTGCCACGGCAACGATCAGCAGCAGCAGCCCGCCACCGACCACGACCGCCTTGTTCTTCCACACGCGACGCCAGATTCCAGGCGCGGCGACGACGACACCCCCAGGCTCGACGCCCGCTGCGGCGGCCGTGACGCTGCTCGACATCAGGCCACCCGGATGCGCGGATCGAGCCACGCGTTGGCCACGTCGGATGCCAGCGTCAGCACGACATAGATCACCGACAGCAGCAACACGATGTTCTGCATCACCGGGAAGTCCTTGAACGTGATGCTCTGGTAAGCGAGGTAGCCGAGCCCGTCGAGCGCGAAGATGGTCTCGATGACCACCGAGCCGCCGAGCAGGAAGCCGAGCTGAACGGCGGCGAGCGCGACCACCGGCACGACGGCATTGCGCAGCGCGTGCTTGAAGATCACCCTGCTTGCCGGCAGGCCCTTGGCCCGCGCGGTGCGGATGTAGTCGGCCTCCAGCACCTCGATCATGCCGGCACGGATCAGGCGCATGAAGGCCGGCGCCGCGTAGTAGCCGAGCGCGATGGTCGGCATCACGAAATGCTGCCAGGTATCGCTGCCCGACACCGGCAGCCAGCGCAGCGTGATCGAGAACACCATGATCAGCAGCAACGCGAAGAAGAAGTTCGGCAGCGCCTGTCCGAGCACCGCGAGCGCCAGACACAGCCGGTCGATCCAGCTGTTGCGGTAGACCGCCGCGAGCACGCCCAGCGGGATCGAGAGCGCGAGCGCGAAGGCGAGCGACAGCAGGCCCAGCGCCATCGTCGTCTCGAGTTTCGCGAAGATCAGCGGCGCAGCCGGGGTCTTGAAGTAGATCGACTCGCCGAAGTCGCCGCGCAGGGTCTTGCCGAGCCAC
>JAOUJD010000206.1 GCA_029883565.1 Burkholderiaceae bacterium | reverse complement strand
GCTGCGCCACAGCGCGTCGACGTTCCAGCTCTCGTAGATCCAGTCGTTCGCGGTGGTGGCGCCATGGCTTGCGATGTCGCCTTCGAGCCCGAGATACAGCCCGATGTAGCCGACCGACGGTTCGATCGCGAGCGCGTCCTGTGCCCATTCGTAGCTGACTTCTTCCGACGGCAGCAGGTGGAGCGTATTGCGTATGCCGGTGTCGGAAATGACGCAGGGCGAGTCGATCCGCACGCCGTCGGCCAGCGTCACGCCCTGCACGCGCCGGTCCTCGACCCGCACGTGGGCGACTTCGGCGCGGGTGCGCAATTCGCCGCCCGCTGCGGTGATGGTGCGTGCGAGTTCGGTAGCGAACACGCCGGAGCCGCCGATGGGGTACCACGCGCCATCGAAATAGCTGCCCATCACCACGGCGTGCACCGCGAACGAAGCTTCGCTCGGTCGACCGCCGTGGTCGCCCCACTGGGCCGCCAGCACCGCCTGCAGCTTCGGGTCGGCGACGCATTCGGCGATCACTTCGCTGACGGTCCGGCCGACCCAGCGTTCGATGTCCTCGTCCTTCCACCACATCAGCCCGCGGGCGACGATCTGCGGCATCGAATGGGCCGCGAACACCGCCTCGATCGCCTTGCGGGCAGAGCGCATGGCGGCGAAGTAGCGGTCGATCCCCTCGGACTCGTGCGGGAAATGGGCCTTGAGCGTGGCGGCCAGGCGCGCCTCAGGGCGCTCGAAGGAGACCACGAGGCCCGGGAAGTGCACGCGGTCGTACACCCGGCCCATCGACGCCATCGGGATGCCGTTGGGTGTGAGTGCGTCGAACACTTTCTTGGCCGGGCCCGGTTTTCCGTCGACGTCACCGGCGCCGCCAATGTAGTGGACGCCGACGTTGAACCGGTAGCCGTGACGCTCGAAAGCCTGCGTCAAGCCTCCGAGCTGATGATGGCGCTCCAGCACCAGCACGCGCTTGCCTTCCTTTGCCAGCGCAGCCGCGGCCGCCAGTCCGCCGATCCCGGACCCGACGACGATGACATCCCATTGAGACACGGTGGCACCTCCCTGATGCAATGACACCGCTCAGGACGGGCGGCGCGTTGACCTCAGTCAAGCGCGAAGGGATGAAACGCGGAACCGTTAGGCGCCATCGAGCGCAAGCAGCGCGAAGGAGGCCAGCCAGTGGGTCCCCGCGTACTCGCCTTCGGTCGCCGCGTGCAGGGAGGCCGCGAGGTGCTCCTCGATGGCGGTCGAGGCCGCCTGCGCCAGAGGTTGTTCGACTTCCGCGGCCAGCTGGCGCCAGCACCATGCGCGCGACAGGTTCAGGCCGTGCAGGTGCACGATCCTCGGATCGGCCGGGTCGCTGATCCGCGCCGGCGCCAGCCAGGCCCCCAGCGCGGCGCGGCCCGGCTCGAACTGCGCCCACCAGTCGGCGAACGAGCAGCCATCCACCGCGCGTCGCACGAGCGCGGCTTCGACCAGCCCCGGCGACAGGAAATCTTCGCCACTCGGTTCGTAGGCGGCCGGGTAGCGGCGGTCGCGGCCAAACCACCGTTCGGCGCGCTGGCTGATCATGGTCGACAGCGCCCGGTGCTGGACGAGGTCCGCATAGTCGAGCGCGAGCAGCAGCGCAAACGCCGTGTTCGAGTGCGCTCCGGTGCGGTTCGGATAATCAAGTCGCGGGAGATACCCCAGCAGGCGGTCGGCAATGGCCTGCGCCAGCGGCTCGATTGCCCGCGCATGCTCGGCGCAATCGGGCTGCTCTTCGGCAAGCAAGTGAAGCTCGGCGGCCAGCTTAAGCAACCAGCCCCAGCCATAGGGCCGTTCGAACGTGCCATGCCCGGGACGGGCGAGCGAGCGCAGTTCCCCTTCGATCGCGGTGGAAGTCAGTCGCTCGGCGAATTGCCGGCGCGTTGCGGGCGCAAGGGCATGATCGGGAAAGCGCCGGAGCAACCGGACCAGCGTCCAGTGCATGTGCACGCAGGAATGCCAGTCGTAACTGCCCCAGAAGGCGGGATGGATCGTCGACGGCTCGGCAAGATCCCGCGCATCGTTGAGCAACTGGTCGAGTTTGTACGGATAGGGCCGGGCGACATTGGCGAGGGCGATTCCGGCCCAGTGCTCTGCCAGCGCACCGTCGAGCCGAACCATGCCTAGTGGGCCTGCCGGACCCTGCCAGACCCGCTGATGGTCTGGCTTACCCGGGGACTGCCGCGGTAGATCACGCTGCCGGAGCCGGCGATGCTCACTTCGAGCGACTCCGAAGCGTGGACGGTCGCATCGCCGCTGCCGGAAATCGAAATCTTGACGCTGCGACCCTCGAGCCTGGGTGCCGCCACGTCCCCCGAGCCGGACAGCGCATAGGCCTGCTGATCCGCGCGCCCGCCGACCTTCAGGTCGCCGCTGCCCGACAGAACGGCCCCGAACAGGTTCGCATGGAGGGCGGCGATCCGCACGTCGCCGCTGCCCGCCATGGAAAGCGCGAAATCGTTGGCGTCGATGCGATCGGCACGCACCTTGCCGGAGCCCCGCACCACGAGTTCGGAGAGGCTGCGGAACTCGACCACCACCACCGGTGAGCGCGAAGCGCGAAAGGCGGTGTCCGGCTTGACGCGGATCTCGAGCGCAGGCCGGTCGCCGCCGGTCACGCGGGTCTCGACTAACGGAACGACGCTGGCGTCCGCCTTCACCGTCACGCCTTCCCGGTCGGACGCCTTCAATTCGAGATCGATCGGCCCGGACAGGTGGATCGCGGAGAAACCCGTCGCGTCGCGCCGCTCCGAGATCACGGTTCCCGATGCCGCGGCGATGCGTTCCCCTTGTCCGTTCACCGGCGCGGTGGCCACGCGCTGCCCCAGCGAAGCGGGCGCTGCGTCAGCCTGCGCGAGGCCCGCCATGCCGGCCAGGAAGCAGAAGGTGGAAGCGAGGACGAGTGATTTCATTGCGGACTCCTGTCGATCCGGGCAATGTGCCATCGAAAGTCTCGGGACGCGCCCGAAACGCGATGGGTTGCAGCATCGACGGGTTGCACAGTCGTATCCGACGACGAGCGTCAGCGTTTCGGCGCCACCGGCTGCGCCTTTGCGCCTGCGATCATCTCCTGGGCTTCCTTCTGTCCGCGAAATGCCGCCCGCTGGATCCACAGCGCGGCCTCGCGACTGTTGGCGGCCATGCCATCCGAGCCTGACAGCATCGACAGGCCAAGCTGGAACGCTGCCCCGGGATTGCCGCGCTCGGCCGCACGCCGCAGCAACGACTCGGCCTTGGCCGGATCCTTCTCGATGCCCGGCGCCCCACGAAGGTAAAGGCGTCCCAGTGCCCATTGCGCATCCGCCAGCCCACGGTCCGCGGCCGGCTCCAGCAGAGTCCTCAGGCGCGCGCCGACGTTGTCTGGCGCGGGCGAAGCGCGTTCGAGGATCTGCGCCAGGAAGTAGCGGGCCCAGGCGGCGTCTGCCTCGACATATGGCTTCAGCACGGCTTCCGCCTCGGCGAGTCCCCCGGTGCGCGCCACCTCGGCCGACTTCTGCAGGGCCCGTTCCGAGTAGCGGTGAAACGACAGGCTCGCAAGCAGAGCTTCGGCATCCTTCAGCACCACGGGCGTCATCGCGGCTGCGCGTGACCGCTCGGACACCCCGATTTCGACGAGAGACGTCGCATCGGTCGGGTGGATGCACGAGATGCCGGTGACGAAGAGCGAGTTGCGGCGCGCGTTGGCCTTGCTGGCGTCCTTGCGCGGCGAACGGTCCTCCGGTTCGCGTGCCTCGATCACGTGCCTGGCGCAGCGCGTACCGGCGTGCCTGGCGACGGTCTCATCGTGGCGCAGGATGGTCCAGCGCTCGGCCAGCTTCGCGTGCCGGTTGCGGGCGAGTTCCAGCAGAGCAGGGTCCGACTCCACAGGCTTGTCGAGCGTCTCGCTGGACAGCACCAGCACGGCCGTGTGCGGTTCGCTCGCCGAAAGGTGCCGCCCCATGGTCGCGCCGCGCGGAGTGCTGCCGGCGACGAACCACTCGACGCTGCCCGGTGCATTCACTCCGTAGCCGATGAACGACCACGGCGCACCCGGCGCGGTCTGGCGAATCTCGGCCACGCGTTCGTCGATGCGTGGCGCGCCTTCCGCCGATGGCGGCTGGGCACGGCCGGCGGAGGACAGGCCGGCGGCGAACATCAAGGCAAAGGTGAGGAGGCGCATGGATCCATGCCGGGCGGGAATGTCCCCGATCATAGCCAGCACGCGGCGCATGGGCATGATGCGGGTTGCTGGAAAATGCAACCTCGCAGGGCCTTGCGGTCCATGATCTTCCGCGCGCTTCTCGTCTGGCTGCTCATCTTCGCTGTGGAAGTCGTGCACGGCGTGCTGCGCACGCTCTGGCTGGTGCCGCTTGTCGGCGATCTGCCGGCGCGGCAGATCGGTGTGCTCGTCGGTTCGCTGCTGATCCTGCTGGCGGCGTGGCTTTGCATCGACTGGATCGGGGCGCGCGGAAGGCGCGAGTTGCTCGGGGTCGGCCTGTCGTGGCTGCTGTTGATGCTCGTTGCCGAAATCACGCTTGGTCGATTCGTGTTCGGATATCCATGGCTGCGCATCGCGGAGGACTTCGACCCCACCCGCGGCGGCATCCTCGGACTCGGCATGCTGGTGCTGTTCGCGGCGCCCTGGCTGGCGCGGCGCTGGCGCCCCGGACCGCGCGATGAGGACGGCGCGCCGGCGCGCGCGGCCGGCCATCGCTCCGGATAGGAGGGAGCCCGGGCGCCTCCAGGCCCCGGTCGGTCAGGCCCCGATCGGTGACCGGGTCAGGAACTGCTCGAGTTCGCGGCCGGTGGGCGTCGACTTCCTGCGCAGGGCGTCGGGGCTGCACTGCGCGATCACGCGGCCGCCGCCGGCGCCGCCTTCGGGGCCGAGATCGACGATCCAGTCCGCTTCGGCGATGACATCGAGGTTGTGCTCGATGACGACCACCGTGTTGCCGGCATCGACGAGCCGGTGCAGCACGCGGATCAGCTTGTCGACGTCGGCCATGTGCAGCCCGACCGTGGGCTCGTCCAGCACATAGAGGGTGGACGGCGCCTTCTGGCCGCGGTGCGTGACGTCGTCTCGCACCTTCGACAGTTCCGCGACCAGCTTGATGCGCTGCGCTTCGCCGCCGGAGAGGGTCGGCGACGGCTGGCCTAGCGTCAGGTACCCCAGGCCGACGTCCTGCAGCAGTT
>JAOUJD010000017.1 GCA_029883565.1 Burkholderiaceae bacterium | reverse complement strand
TGGGCGAGCGCCTCGCCGCCGGCGATGCGCTCGCCCAGGGTCAGGCGCGACTTCGGCCGGACCAGGCCGACGCACGACGCCGCCAGGTCGATCCGTCCTTCCGCCACCACGCCCGCCAGCGCCGGCGTCTCGCCGCCGCCCCACGAGATGCCGCAGCGGTCGCACGCCGCTTTCCAGCCATCGACGAGGTCGCGCGCGCGCTCGGCGTCGGAGAACCACTCGCTGCCGCCGGTCGCCCAGTAGGCGTGCACCGAGATCGGGGTGGCGCCGACCGTGATCAGGTCGTTGACCGCCATCGCCAGCGTGTCCTGCGCGATCAGTTCGTAGTAGGTGCGGCCGGTGACCGCACGCATCGCGTCCGCCACCAGCGCCTTGGTGCCGAGGCACTCGGTGATCGACGCCAGGTAGTGATCGCCGCAGTCGATGACGTAGGCCGACTCCCCGCGCGACGCGGCGACCTCGCTGAGCCCATGCCGCGCGAGATTGCCGGCCGTCTCGGCCGCCGCCTGCTGCGCCGACACTTTCAGGGGATCGATCTTGCTGTAGTCGACGCCGGCCTTCTTGTAGTCGATGGGGTCCATGGCGGGGGGCACGGCGCGGAGCGAAGGCGAGGTTGAGTGCGCGAGCGGAACCGGTCGACCGGTAGACTCCGCCTCTTGCAGCATGGATAAACCGCGATTGTAGTTGCCCGGGCGCCGACCCGCCGGCGACGTCGGCCGTCCGCCGCTGCGGACGACCTCGAGCCATGGAACCTTCCCGCCAGCTGACGCTGGACCTGATCCGCCCCCTCACGCCGTCGTTCGACAACTTCGTCGTCGGTCGCAACGCGGAGGCACTCGCCGCGCTGCGCGCGCTGGCTCGGGCGCAGGGAGAACCGTTCGTCTACCTGTGGGGCGAAGCGGGCTCGGGGCGCTCGCACCTGCTCGCCGCGCTCGCGTCGGCGCGGCCCGGCTTGCTCGCCGCCGAGGGCGAGCCCGTGCCTGCCTTCGGCGACGCCACCGGGCTCTACCTGGTCGACGATGTCGAGCGTCGCGATGACGCGGACCAGCAGCGTCTGTTCGTGCTGATGAACGAGGTCCGGGCGCATCCGGGCGCCGCGCTCGTCGCCGCCGGCAACGCGCCACCGACGCAGCTCGCCCTGCGCGACGACGTCCGCACCCGCCTCGCGTGGGGCCTGGTGTACCAGGTGCACGCGCTCAGCGACGACGAGAAGGGACGGGCCCTCGAGGCGCACGCCAGATCGCGTGGCCTGGCCCTGCCGGCCGACGTGATCGCCTACCTGCTGAACCACATGCCGCGCGACATGCGGACCCTGGTCGCGGTCCTGGACGCGCTCGACGGCTACGCGCTGGCGGCCGGGCGCGCCATCACCGTGCCGCTGGTCCGCGAGTGGGCCCGGGCGGCCGCGTAAAATCCGCGCGATGCAACTTGCGCTCTTCGACCTCGATCACACGCTGCTGCCCATCGACAGCGCCGACACCTGGTCCCACTTCGTGGTCCGCCGCGGCGGGCTGGACGCCGACGACTACGGGTCGCGCATCCGCCACTTCGCCGAGACCTACCGCGCGGGGACGTTCGACGTCGAAGGCTATGTCCGGTTCCAGATGGAACTGCTGGCGCGCTTTCCGCGGGCCACGCTCGACCGGTGGCACGCGGAGTTCATGGACCAGGCCGTCCGCCCGCACGTCCGGCGCGAGGCGCGCGACCTCGTGGAGCAGCACCGGCGCAGCGGAGACGAGCTTGCGCTCGTGACCGGGACGAATGCCTACGTCGTGACCCCGATCGCACGCGAGTTCGGCATCCAGCACGTCCTCGCGGTCGAGCCGCAGACGGCGCAGGGCGAATTCACCGGCGGCTACGTCGGCACCCACACCTACCAGTCCGGCAAGGTGCGCAAGGTCGAGGAATGGCTGGGCCGGCACGGGCTCGACTGGGCGGGCTTGAGCACGGTCTTCTACAGCGACTCGATCAACGACCTGCCGCTGCTCGAGCGCGTCACGCGGCCCGTCGTGACCAACGGCGACGCCCGCCTGAATGCCATTGCGCGGCAGCGCGGCTGGGAAATGCTGCAACTGTTCGAACGGGCGGCCGAGTGATCAGACGCGTCATCGAGAAGGTCCAGACGCTGTTCACGCGCAAGCCGCGCCGTCCGCGCGAACCGAAGCGCATCCCGGCTTCGGAGCACCACATCAACCAGCAACTGGTCCCGCGCTCGGCGCTGCGGGTATGCGACACCCTGCAGAAGGCGGGCTTCCGCGCCTACATCGTCGGCGGTGCGGTGCGCGACCTGCTGCTCGACGTCGCGCCCAAGGACTTCGACGTCGCCACCGACGCCACGCCCGAGCAGGTCAAGCAGCACTTCCGCCGCGCCATCATCATCGGCCGCCGCTTCCGGCTGGTGCACGTCATGTTCGGCCAGGAAACCATCGAGGTGTCGACCTTCCGCGCGCTGGTCAACGAGGAGCGGCTGACCGACCAGCACGGCCGGGTGCTGGCCGACAACGCCTACGGCGAGCAGATCGAGGACGCGGCGCGCCGCGACTTCACGATCAACGCGATGTACTACGACCCGACCACGGCCGAGGTGATCGACTACCACGACGGCGTGAAGGACCTGCGCGCGCGCCGGCTGCGGATGATCGGCGATCCCGAGGCCCGCTACCGCGAGGACCCCGTCCGCATGCTGCGCGCGGTCCGGTTCGCCGCCAAGCTCGGCTTCCAGATCGACGAGGCGACGCGCGAGCCGATCCACCGGATGGGCGAGCTCATCGAGAACGTTCCCGCGGCCCGCCTGTTCGACGAGATGCTGAAGCTGCTGATGAGCGGTCACGCCGTGGCCTGCATCACGCGATTGCGCGCGGAAGGACTGCATCACGGACTGCTTCCGCTGCTCGACGTCATCCTGGAGCAGCCGGCCGGCGAACGTTTCGTCATGCTGGCGCTGTCGCGCACCGACGAGCGGGTGCGGGCCGGCAAGTCGGTCTCGCCCGGCTATCTGTTCGCGACCCTGCTGTGGCACGACGTCCTGGTCAAGTGGAACGCCCGGATCGCGAAGGGGGAACACCGCATCCCGGCGCTCGAGAAGGCGATCGACGAGACCATGGACGCCCAGACCGAAAAGCTGGCGATCCAGCGCCGCTTCGTGTCGGACATGCGCGAGATCTGGGGACTGCAGCCCCGCTTCGAGCGCCGGACGGGCAAGGCGCCGCTGCGACTGCTCGAACACATCAGGTTTCGCGCCGGTTATGATTTTCTGATGCTGCGCGCGGCCGCCGACGAAGTGCCGGCGGCGTTCGCGGACTGGTGGACGCGCTTCCCGCACGCGGGCGACGAAGAGCGCGAGCAGATGCTGCGCGAAGCCAACGAAAACGAACCGGCCACGGCCGCAACGCGCCGGCGCCGCCGGCGCCGCCGGGGCGGCGGATCATCCAGTGCGGACGGGGAGCCGCGGCAGACGACGACGTGAAACGCACCGCCTACATCGGGCTCGGCGCCAACCAGGGCGAACTGGCCGAGTCGCTGAACGCGGCCCTCGAGTCGATGCGCTCGATCGAGCGATCGGAGCTCGTCGCGGTGTCGCCGTTCTACATGTCGGCGCCGATCGACGCGCCCGGCCCGGACTACCTCAACGCGGTCGCGAAGCTCGAGACTTCGCTCGAGCCGTACGCGCTGCTGCTGCACCTGCTCGACATCGAACTGATGCTCGGGCGCAAGCGCCGCGGCCTGAAGAAGAACGCACCGCGCAACGTCGACCTCGACCTGCTGCTGGTCGATTCGATGATCATCCAGAGCACCCCGCTGACGCTGCCGCACCCGCGGCTGCACGTGCGGGCGTTCGCGCTGAAGCCGCTGCTGGACGTCGCGCCGGACGTCGTCATTCCCGGGCGCGGCCCGGCCAGCGACTGCCTGGACGACGTGTCGGACCAGCGCATCGAGCGGGTCGACCAGCCAGCGGAACAGTAGAACCGCCGATGCCGTCGTTGCCTGTCGTCGCGCAGACGACGCTCCTACCGACCGCCTCGAACGTGTTCATGTCGTTCGCCGCGCCCTGCAGACGCGAGCCGCTGAAACTCGTTTTCCCGTGGGCCGCGCCGTGCCTGGTCGCAGCGGTCCACTTCATGTCCCGGTCCGGCTGAACCATGCTGGCCGGCAAGTACCGCTACGTCGTGGTCGAAGGTCCGATCGGAGCCGGCAAGACGTCGCTTGCGCGCCGCCTCGCGGAGCGCGCGTCCGCGCATCCGTTGCTCGAGCAGCCCGAGGAGAACCCCTTCCTCGCGCGCTTCTACAGGGACGCCGCGCGCTACGCCCTGCCGACGCAGATGTTCTTCCTGTTCCAGCGCGTGCAGCAGCTGGCCGAGCTCAAGCAGCTCGACATGTTCCAGAGCGTGATCGTCTCCGACTTCCTGCTCGAGAAGGACCGTCTGTTTGCGCGCCTGACCCTGGCCGACGACGAGCTGCGCCTGTACGAACAGGTGCACGCGCAGCTGAAGCCCGGCACCGCGGCGCCCGATCTCGTGATCTACCTGCAGGCCCCGCCCGAGACTCTGGTCGAGCGCGTCAACCGGCGCGGCAACCCGATCGAAGCAGGCATCTCGGAGAGCTACCTGCGGGCGCTCGCGGACAGCTACACCCGCTTCTTCCACGACTATGATGACGCTCCGGTCCTGATCGTCAACACCGAGCACCTGAACCCGGTCGACCGCGACGAGGACTTCGAACTGCTGCTGGACCGCGTGGGAAGGTTGCGCGGACGGCGTGAATACTTCAACCTCGCTGCATGAGCGTCCATCCACCCGCCCCCGCCGACTCCGCACGCCGTCCCGTCACGCTGCCGCGGCTGCGCGAAATGCGCGCCAACGGCGAGCCGATCGCGATGCTGACCTGCTATGACGCGAGCTTCGCGCGGCTGCTCGACGCCAACGGCGTCGACTGCATCCTCGTCGGCGATTCGCTCGGAATGGTGATCCAGGGACGAACGGACACGCTGCCGGTCAGCGTTGCCGACATCGCGTACCACACGCGCTGCGTCGCCCGCGGGCTGGCGGCGGCCTGGCTGATCGCGGACCTGCCCTTCGGCAGCTACCAGGCCGGCCCCGTGCAGGCGTTCGACAGCGCCGTTGCGCTCATGCAGGCCGGCGCGAAGATGGTGAAGCTCGAGGGCGGCGCCTGGCTGGCGCCGACGGTCGCCTTCCTCGTCGAGCGCGGCATCCCGGTGTGCGCCCACCTCGGGCTCACGCCGCAGTCAGTGCATGCTCTCGGCGGATATCGCGTGCAGGGCCGCAGCGAGGCAGAGGCCGAACGGCTGCTCGCCGACGCCCGGGCCCTGGACGCCGCCGGCGCAGCGATGCTGGTGCTGGAACTCGTCCCGTCGGCGCTCGCGGAGCGCGTCACCCAGGCGGTCGCGATGCCGACCATCGGCATCGGCGCAGGCAACGCGGTTTCGGGC
Organism: Burkholderiaceae bacterium; assembly: GCA_029883565.1. GTDB lineage: Bacteria > Pseudomonadota > Gammaproteobacteria > Burkholderiales > Burkholderiaceae_F > JAOUJD01. The sequence continues at coordinate 16,049 of JAOUJD010000017.1, read as the reverse complement.
CAGGTGCTGGTCCTGCACGACATGCTCGACGTCTATCCGGGCCGCAAGCCGCGCTTCGTGCGCAACTTCATGCGGGGACAGGCGGACATCGGCAGCGCCGTCGCCGCCTACGTCGCTGCGGTGAAGGACCGGAGCTTCCCGGCGCCCGAGCACGGCTACTAGCCGGCTGCCTCTACAATCCGCGGCCTAGTCACCCGCCGGCTGTCCGACAGACCCGATAGATGAAAGTCGTCCACTCGATCGAGGCCCTGCGCGATCAGCTCCGCGGCCAGAACCGGATCGCCTTCGTGCCGACCATGGGCAACCTGCACGAGGGGCACCTCGCGCTGATGAAGATGGCGCATCAGCACGGCGATCCGGTCGTCGCTTCGATCTTCGTCAACCGCCTGCAGTTCGGCCCCAACGAGGACTTCGACAAGTACCCGCGCACCCTGCAGGATGACATCGACAAGCTGCAGAAGCAGAACCACGTGTACGTGCTGTTCGCGCCGAACGAGCAGGAGATGTATCCCGAGCCGCAGAACTACCGTGTCAGCCCGCCGTCGGACCTCGGCGACATCCTCGAGGGCGAGTTCCGCCCGGGATTCTTCATCGGCGTGACGACCGTGGTGCTGAAACTGTTCTCGTGCGTCCAGCCGCGCGTGGCCGTCTTCGGCAAGAAGGACTACCAGCAGCTGATGATCATCCGCGCGATGTGCCGCCAGTTCGCGCTGCCGACGGAGATCATCCCGCACGAGACGGTGCGCGACACTGACGGCCTGGCCCTGTCGTCGCGCAATCGCTTCCTTTCGGAGCCGGAGCGACGCGAGGCGCCGCGCCTGTATCGCGTGCTGAACGAAGTGCGCGACAGGCTCAAGGCGGGCGCGACCGACGTGCCTGCGATCGAGTTCGATGCCAGGAAGGATCTGACGACCGCCGGCTGGAAAGTCGACTACGTGGCGGTGCGCCGCCAGCGCGACCTCAAGATCCCGACCGCGAGCGAAGTCGCCGCCGGCGAGGCGCTCGTCACGCTCGCCGCGGCCAAGTTGGGCACGACGCGGCTGATCGACAACCTCGAGGTCTGAGACCCGGACGGCCGCTGCTGCGCGACGACGCGGCCTCGCGTCCATCCTTAGTAGATTCCCTCAGCGCCAGGGCTGGTCCAGGCGCGACGCCTGCGGTTTGCAGTGCAGCGAAAAGCGCGCGGACTCGCCTGCTCCGTCAATTCGCTTCGAACCGCGGCGGTTTTGAGCGATGATCCGACCTGCTGATCGCGGGACCACCCCGACGGCGGGAAAGACCTATAAGGAGGAGACATGAAGAAGACGCCACGATGGATTGCCGCGGCTGCCATCGCCGCGCTGATGTCCGCATCGGCCGCGGGCCAGGAAATCAAGATCTCGCACCAGTTCAAGGCCAACGCCGACGGGCGCGACCTGGCGACGCGCGTGTTCGTGAAGGAAGTCAATGCGCGCGACCCGAACCTCAAGTTCCGCATCTATCCGGCGCAGTCGCTCGGCATCAAGCCGGTAGCGCAACTCGACGCGCTGCAGAACGGCACGCTCGAGATGGCGGTGTTCCCGATGTCCTACGCCGTCGGCAAGGCGCAGGAGTTCTCGATCATCATCATGCCGGGCACGGTGCCGACGCTGGAACACGCGATGAAGCTGCGCGGCACGCCGTTCCAGAAGAAGCTGCAGGATCTCGCGCACGCGAACGGGATCCACATCGTCACCTGGTGGTGGACCCCGGGCGCGTTCGCCAGCAAGGACCAGGAAATCACCGGCCCGAAGAGCGTGGCAGGCATGAAGCTGCGCGCTGCCGACCCGACCTTCGAGACGATGCTGAAGGCGGCGGGTGCCTCGGTGGTCAACATGCCGTCGACCGAGATCTACCCGTCCCTGCAGTCGGGAGTGCTGAGCGGCACGCTGACCTCGGCCGAGACCTTCGTCAGCATGCGCCTGTACGAGCAGACGAAGATGGCGACCCTGCCCGGCAAGTATTCCCTGTGGATGCTGATGCAGCCGCTGGTGATGTCCAAGCAGCACTGGGACAAGCTGACCCCGGCTCAGCAGAAGATCTTCGAGGAGGCGGCGGCGAAGTCGGACGACTACTTCCTCGGCCTGCAGCGCGAGGCGGTGTCCGACATGGAGAAGGCCTACAAGAAGGCCGGCGCCAAGACGCGCGAGATGACCCAGGCAGAGTACGACCAGTGGGTCGCCCTCGCCAAGGACACGGCGTGGAAGGAATTCGCCGCGAAATCGCCCACGTCCAAGGACCTGCTCGACGCGCTGCTCGCGGTCAAGTAATCACTTCTTCGTGACCCCGGCGGGCCGCTCGGCGGCCCGCCCTTCGGTTCAATCCACAATCCCATGCTGCCTGCATTCGTGCGCGCGGTGTTCAGGCTGAGCGCGGCCTGCGCGGTCATTGCCGCAGTGATGCTGCTTGCCGCCGCGCTGGTGATCACCTGGAGCATCATTTACCGCGCGCTGGGCGCATCGACCTACTGGGAACTCGAGTTCTCGGTGTACATGATGGTGGGGTCGATCTTCCTCGCTTCGCCTTACTGCCTGTCCACCCGCGGCCACGTCGGCGTCGACCTGCTGTCGCACTACCTGCCCGAGCGCTACGCCCGGCACGCAGCCTTCGCCGTCGCGCTCCTGGGGCTGGCGGTGTGCGTATACCTCACTTATGCCGGCGCGGAGATGACGCTGCACGCGTTCGCCATCGGGGAGCGCACCGAAAGCGCCTGGGCGCCGCCGAAGTGGCCGCTGTTCCTCACCATGCCGGTCGGCCTCGGGCTGACCGCGCTGCAGTACGTGGCGGAACTGCTGCGCGACACGATGAACGTGGCGGGCGAGCGATGAGCGAACTGCAGATCGGCGGTCTGGTCCTGACCGTGACCTTGCTGGTGCTGTTCTCCGGGCTGCCGATCGCGTGGGGCCTGACGGCGGTGGCGGTCAGCTTCCTGCTGCTGTTCAAGGGCCCGTCGGCGCTCGCCAACGTGCCGATCCTGATGATGGACGAGTTGTCCTCGTTTGCGCTGCTCACCATTCCGCTGTTCGTCCTCCTCGGGGCGGCGATCGGTTCCTCGGCCGCGGGCAAGGACATCTACGAATCGCTGCACCGCTGGCTCGACCGCGTGCCCGGCGGCCTGGTGATCGCCAACATTCTGGCGTGCGGCGTGTTCTCGGCGATCTGCGGCTCGAGCCCGGCCACCGCGGCGGCGATCGGCAAGGCCGGCGTGCCGGAGATGATCAAGCGCGGCGTGTCGCCCGCGATGGCGACGGGTTCGATCTGTGCCGGCGGCACGCTGGGCATCCTGATCCCGCCGTCCATCACCATGATCCTGTACGGGCTGGTGACGGAGACGTCGATCGGCCGCCTTTTCCTCGCCGGTGTCGTGCCGGGCGTGCTGCTCGTGCTGATGTTCTCCGGGTACGCCTGGTTTGTCGCGCTACGGGCGCAGCGGGCGGCGCCGCCGGTCGACGTCCCCAACTACACGCTCGCGCAGAAGATGGAGGGCCTGGGCCGCGTGTCGCCCTTCATCGGCATCGTCGTCGCCATCGGCTACGCGATGTACGGCGGGCTCGCCACGCCGTCGGAAGTCGCTGCGCTGTCGGCCGTGCTGGCGCTGGTGCTGGTGGTTGTCATCTACCGGCAGTGGCGGCTGCAGGACCAGTGGCGCATCTTCCGCGAGACGGTGCGCGAGTCGTCGATGATCCTGATGATCATCGGCGCGGCGGCGGTGTTCTCCTACATGCTGTCGCTGCTCTACGTGACCCAGTCGGCCGCACAGTGGCTGGTCGAACTCAACATGAACCGCTGGGTGCTGCTGTTCGCGATCAACGTGTTCCTGCTGGTGGCCGGCTGCTTCCTGCCGCCGGTGGCGATCATCCTGATGGTGATGCCGATCCTGACGCCGGTGCTGGAGGCGGCCGATTTCGACCTGATCTGGTTCGCCGTGATCCTGACCATCAACATGGAAGTGGGCCTGATCACGCCGCCGGTCGGACTGAACCTCTACGTGCTGAAGGGCGTGGCGCCCGACGTGCCCCTCCCCACCGTCCTGAAGGGTTCGCTGCCCTTCGTGCTGCTGATGTTCCTGGCGATGGTGCTGATTTCCCTCTTCCCGGAGATCGCGCTGTGGCTGCCGGGCAAGATGATGAATTGAGCGTGCCCCTGCCCTGCGTTTGGCGTCGTCCCTGCGTTCGCGGATAATCCGCTCTCCACGCCGGGATGGCGGAACTGGTAGACGCACGGGACTCAAAATCCCGCGGTAGCAATACCGTGCGAGTTCGATTCTCGCTCCCGGCACCACGATTGAACGAAGCCGAGTGACCGCGGGATTTCGTTGGAGGCTAACGTCGGCGCAGCCGACGTCAAGCTCGCGTTGCGAGCGGCCGGAGACAATACCGCGCAGGCGCAGCCGGAGCGCCCGTTACCTCGGTAGCAATACCGTGCGAGTTCGATTCTCGCTCCCGGCAGCAGGTTGGACGGACCGCCTCCGGGCGGGCAGGCGGCCCACGATTCAGGGGCCACGCCCCGCGCTCGGCGCGCCCTCGACTGCTCATGGCCGGTAAAGCCAATGCAGATTGCACAAGAACTCACCCTCGACGATTTCGACTTCTCCCTGCCGCCGGAACTGATCGCCCAGCACCCGCTGGCCGAGCGCACGGCGAGCCGGCTGCTGCACGTCGGAACCGGCGGCCTGCACGACCTCGCATTCCGTGACATCGAGCGCCTGCTGGTGCCGGGTGACCTGCTCGTGTTCAACGACACGCGTGTCGTCCGGGCGCGACTGCTCGGCACGAAGCCGACCGGCGGACGGGTCGAGGCGCTGGTCGAGCGGGTGCTGGAGCCGACGCTCGCGCTTGCCATGGTCCGTACCAGCCACAAACCGCAGCCGGGCAGGGTCTTCATCTTCGGCGACGCAACGGCGACGGTCGAGGGGCGACGCGACGAATTCTTCCTGCTGCGCTTCGACACCGACGTGGCCGATGTGATGGATCGGCACGGGCATGTGCCGCTGCCGCCCTACATCACGCACCCGGACCGTCCGGAAGACGTGGAGCGCTACCAGACGGTGTATTCGGCGCGTCCCGGAGCGGTCGCCGCCCCGACCGCGGGGCTGCATTTCACGCGCGAGCTGCTGGCGCGGCTCGGCGCGCGCGGCGTGCAGCGGGCGACCCTGACGCTGCATGTCGGCGCCGGCACCTTCCAGCCGGTCCGCACGCGCGTCCTGGCGGAGCATCGAATGCACAGCGAGTGGTTCGAGGTCCCGGACGAGACGGCGCGCGCGGTGAACGCGGCGCGGGCCGAAGGGCGCCGGGTCGTGGCCGTCGGAACCACGAGCCTGCGCACGCTCGAGTCGGCGGGTGCCACCGGCCTGCTGCGACCAGGCCCAGGCGAAACGAGCCTGTTCATCACGCCGGGCTACGCGTTCCGCATCGTCGACGCCCTGATCACGAACTTCCACCTGCCGAAGTCAACCCTGCTCATGCTCGTCTCGGCCTTCGCCGGCATCGATCGCATCCGGACCGCCTATGCGCATGCGATTGCCGCGCGCTATCGCTTCTTTTCCTACGGCGACGCCATGTTCCTGGAGCGGCCGCGATGAGCGCCGGCTTCGGACTTCTCGGCACGGACGGCGGTGCGCGCCGCGGACGGCTGACGCTCGCCCACGGAAGCGTCGAAACACCGGTGTTCATGCCGGTCGGAACCTACGGCACGGTGAAGGCCATGGCGCCATCGGAGCTAACTGATCTCGGAGCGCAGATCGTCCTCGGCAACACGTTTCACCTGTGGCTGCGGCCCGGGCTCGAGGTCATTGAAGCGCACGGCGGCCTGCACCGCTTCATGGGGTGGAACCAGCCGATCCTGACCGACTCCGGCGGCTTCCAGGTGTTCTCGCTCGGTGCGCTGCGCAGGATCAGCGAAGAGGGAGTGAAGTTCGCGTCGCCGGTGAACGGCGATCGCCTGTTCCTGACGCCGGAGGAATCGATGCGGATCCAGACCGTGCTCGATTCGGACGTCGCCATGGTGTTCGACGAATGCACGCCCTACGCGATCGGCGAGCGGCCGGCAACGGTCGACGAAGCCGCGGCCTCGATGCGGCTGTCGCTGCGCTGGGCGAAGCGCAGCCGGGACTCCTTCGATGCCCTGTCGGAGGCTCGCGGCCGGCGCAACGCGCTGTTCGGCATCGTGCAGGGCGGCATGTACGAGGCTCTACGCGACGAGTCGCTCGGCGGCCTCGCCGATGTCGGCTTCGACGGCTACGCGATCGGGGGACTGTCGGTGGGCGAACCCAAGGAGGACATGCTGCGCGTCCTCGCCCACACCGCGCCCCGGCTGCCGGCCGACCGTCCGCGCTACCTGATGGGGGTCGGCACGCCGGAGGACCTGCTCGACGGCATCGCGGCCGGCATCGACATGTTCGACTGCGTGATGCCGACCCGGAACGCGCGCAACGGCTGGCTCTTCACACGTCACGGCGACATCAAGCTGCGCAACAGCCGCTACCGGAACGACACCGGCCCGCTCGATGAAACCTGCGGCTGCCCGACCTGTCGAACGTTCTCGCGCGGCTACCTGCACCATCTGCAGCGGGTCAACGAGATCCTCGGTGCGCGGCTGAACACCATCCACAACCTGCACTTCTATCTGGACCTGATGGAGCAGGCGCGCACGGCGATCGCCCGCGGGCGGTTCGCCGCCTTCCGCGAGGAGTTCCTGCAGGCGCGCCGCCGCGGGGTCTGAAGCGGACACCCGAGAGGGCACGGCTATAATCGCGTGTTTGTCCCGGCGCCGGTGCCCGGGCGTCCACAACCTCTGGAGTACGTCGATGTTCCTGATCTCGAACGCATACGCGCAGGCGGCCCCGGCCGCCCCGGCAGGCGCCGAATCGTCGTTTATGTCGATCGGCTTCATGGTGCTGATCTTCGTCGTCTTCTACTTCCTGCTGATCCGACCGCAGGTGAAGCGGCAGAAGGAGCACAAGACCATGGTCGAGGCCCTGAAGAAGGGCGACGAGGTGCTGACGGCCGGCGGCGTGGTCGGCAAGATCGTCGAGATCAGCGACCAGTACGTCACGTTGCAGGTCGCTGCCGTCAACGGCCAGCCCGTCAACCTGTCGATGCAGCGCTCCGCCGTGCAGACGCTGCTGCCCAAAGACACCTTCAAGCCGGCCTGAGGCCGGCGGCGCCCAGCGCCGCTGTCCGTGTCGCCGCTAGCCGATGAATCGCTATCCGCTCTGGAAGTACATCGTCATCCTGGTCGCCCTGCTGCTCGGGGCGGTCTACACGCTGCCCAACTTCTTCGGTGAGTCACCGGCCGTGCAGGTGTCGTCGGCGAAGTCGACCGTCAAGGTCGATCCGGCGCTGATGGCGCGGGTCGAAGGCGTTCTGAAGGACGCGAAGATCGCGCACGAAGGCACCTACTTCGACACGATCGGCCTGAACTCGACCATCCGGGTGCGCTTCCGGGATGCGGACACTCAGCTCGCGGCCAAGGACCTGATCCAGAAGGCGCTCGACCCCAGCCAGGACGACCCCGCCTATGTGGTCGCGCTCAACCTGGTGTCGAACACGCCGCGCTGGCTGACGAGCCTGCGCGCGCTGCCGATGTACCTCGGCCTGGACCTGCGCGGTGGCGTCCACTTCCTGATGCAGGTCGACATGCGGGCCGCGGTGGACAAGCGGCTCGACACGCTGGCTTCCGACATTCGCACCCTGCTGCGCGAAAAGAACATCCGGCACGCCGGCATCAACAAGACGCCCTCGTCGATCGAGATCAAGTTCCGCGACGTCGAGACGCGCACCCGCGCCGAGGACGAGATCAGGGGCCGGGTGCGGGAGCTCACGCTTCGCGAAGAGGGCAGCGGCGACAACCTCGCGATCGTCGCGACCCTGGCGCCGGCGGCCCAGAAGGAAATCCAGGACAACGCACTGCGGCAGAACATCACGACGCTGCACAACCGGGTCAATGAACTGGGCGTGGCCGAGCCGGTCATCCAGCAGCAGGGCGCCGAGCGCATCGTCGTGCAGCTGCCCGGCGTGCAGGACGTCGCTCGCGCCAAGCAGATCCTCGGCCGCACGGCGACGCTCGAGATCCGCATGGTCGACCAGGAAGCGATGGCCGCCGGCACGCCCGGCGCGCTGACCGTGCCCGAGCGCAAGGGCGGCGTGGTGACGCAGACGCCGCTGAAGCGCGAAGTGGTCGTCACCGGCGACCAGCTGAACGGGGCCTCGGCGACGCTCGACCAGAACCAGCGGCCAGCCGTGTCGGTCCAGCTCGACGAAGCCGGCGGCCGCGCGATGCGGGCGATCACGCGCGACAACATCGGCAAGCTGATGGCGATCGTGCTCTACGAAAAGGGCAAGGGCGAGGCCATCTCGGTGGCCCGCATCCAGGGCGAGTTCGGCAACCAGTTCCAGATCACCGGCAACTTCACGGTGCAGGAGACCTCCGATCTGGCGCTGCTGATCCGCTCCGGATCGCTCGCGGCCCCGATGGAGATCATCGAGGAACGCACGATCGGCCCCAGCCTCGGCAAGGAGAACATCGAGCGCGGCTTCCGCTCGACGCTGTACGGCTTCACCGCCATCGCGCTGTTCATGATCTTCTACTACCGGGTGTTCGGCCTGATCTCGGTCGCCGCCCTGTCGGTCAACATGATGCTGCTGACGGCGCTGCTGTCGCTGCTGCAGGCCACCATGACGCTGCCGGGCATCGCGGCCATCGCGCTCGCCCTCGGCATGGCGATCGACGCCAACGTGCTGATCAACGAGCGCGTGCGCGAGGAACTGCGCAACGGCCGCACGCCGCAGCAGGCGATCGCCGAGGGCTACGAGAAGGCGTTCGCGACCATCCTCGACTCGAACGTGACGACGCTGATCGCCGGCATCGCGCTGCTGACCTTCGGCTCGGGCCCGGTGCGCGGCTTCGCCATCGTCCACTCGCTGGGCATCGTGACGTCGATCTTCTCGGCGGTGTTCGTATCGCGCGCGATGGTCAACCTGGTGTACGGCTCGCGCAGGAAGCTGGCGGCGCTGTCAGTCGGCCAGGTGTGGAAACCCGGCGCCTAGGCGCGCAGGAACGCAAAGGGAAGGTTCATGGAGTTCTTCCGCATTCGCCGCACGATTCCGTTCATGCGGTATTCGCTGATCCTGAACGCGATCTCGCTGATCTCGTTCCTGCTGGCGGTCGGCTTTCTCGTGGTGCGCGGGCTCAACCTGTCGGTGGAGTTCACCGGCGGCACCGTGATGGAGGTTTCCTACCAGCAGGGAGCGAACCTCGAGCAGATCCGCGGCGCGATCGAGAAGAAGGGCTGGGGCGAGTTCCAGGTGCAGACCTTCGGCACCTCGCGCGACGTGATGATCCGGCTGCCGCTGGAAAAGGGCTTCACTTCCGGCCAGCAGGCCGAGCGCGTGATGCAGACCCTGAAGACGCAGGACCCGACGGTCGAACTGCGCCGAGTCGAGTTCGTCGGCCCGCAGGTGGGCGAGGAACTCGCGCACGACGGCCTGCTCGCGCTGCTGATGGTCGTCATCGGCATCATGATCTACCTCGCCTTCCGCTTCGAGTGGAAGTTCTCGGTGGCGGCGATCATCGCGAACCTGCACGACGTCGTCCTGGTGATCGGCGTGTTCGCGATCTTCGGCTGGGAGTTCTCGCTGCCGGTGCTCGCTGCCGTGCTCGCGGTGCTCGGCTACTCCGTCAACGAGTCGGTGATCATCTTCGACCGGGTGCGCGAGCACTTCAAGAAGATGCGCCGTGCGAGCACGGTGGAGGTGATCGACTCGGCCATCACGGCCACGATCTCGCGGACGATCATCACGCACGGTTCGACGCTGTGCATGACGCTGGCGATGCTGTTCTTCGGCGGCCCGGCCCTGCATTACTTCGCGATGGCGCTGACGATCGGCATCCTGTTCGGCGTCTACTCGTCGGTCTTCGTGGCGGCCGCCATCGCCATGTACCTCGGCGTCAAGCGCGAGGACCTCGTCAAGGCGGTCAAGAAGGACGACGAGCAGGCCATCGTGCCGTAGGCGCGGCATGGAGGGCGAGCCGACCACGCGCGTCTGGGACCTGCCCACGCGGGTCTTCCACTGGACGCTCGCCGCGCTCGTCCTGTTCTCCTTCGTGTCAGCGAAGATCGGCGGCGCGTGGACCGAGTGGCACTTCCGCTCCGGCTACACGATCCTTGCGCTGCTGGTCTTCCGGGTGCTCTGGGGCTTCGCCGGCAGCCGCTATGCGCGGTTTTCCGCCTTCGTACGCTCCCCAGGCGCCGTCTGGCGCTACCTGCATGCGCCCGACAGCCCCCTGGCCGGTCACAGCCCGCTCGCGGCGCTTTCGGTGCTGGCGATGCTTGCCGCCCTGCTGCTGCAGGGCAGCGCCGGCCTCTTTGCAAACGACGCCATCGCGAACGAAGGTCCGCTTGCCCGGCTGGTCAGTTCGGCGGCAAGCGACCGCCTGACCACGGTGCACCGCTGGGGCGAGAAGGTGCTGATCGCGCTCGTCGCGCTGCACCTGGCGGCGGTCGCCTACCAGGAATGGCGCAAAGGCCGCCGCCTCGTGTGGCCGATGATCACCGGCGATGCCCGCATCGCGGCACCGCCCGCCCGGGATGACGCAGGCATGCGACTGCGCGGCGCCGTCTTGTTTGCCCTGGCCGCCGCGCTTGTCGCCTTTGTCGTGACGCGCTAGGCGCGCCCCGGCCTAGTCGCGCCGGAACTCGTCGTGACAGCCCTTGCAGGCCTGGGCGGTCGACTGAAACGCCGAGCGGGTTGCTGCCGCGTCGCCGGACTTCGCGGCCTCGTTGAGTTTCGCCACCTGGGCATTCAGCTTGTCCGCGTTCTCCTTGAACTTGGCCGACTGTTTCCAGATCTCCGGCTTGGCGCGCGAGTTTGCCACCATGTCCGACCCTTCCGGGAAGGCCGTGAAGAACAGCCGGTTCAGGGTGTCCAGCAGCGCCGCATTGGTCGCGATGGCCTGCATGTCGGGCTTGTCCGACTTCAGCTGGGCGTTGATCCTGCCCATGTGCGCGCCCTGCAGCGTCATCACCGAGGACCGGTACTTGTAGGCGTCCTCGGGCTTGGCGAACTGGGCCGATGCCGGCACGGCGACGGCCAGCATCAGGGCAGCAACGAACAACTTGCTCTTCATTTCGGATCTCCTCTTCGTTGGCAGCGTTTCACGGTCGGGAGGCCGTCATCGCGGCGCTCCTCCGACACCCCTTAACACCGCACGCGCCCGAACTATTCCGGGCCGTGCGAAATTCCACGGCGGCCCTGCGGCGAACCGCCGCAAGGGAACGCCAGCGGGACGACGGTCAGGCACGCCGAGCGAGTTCGCCCGCCTTGCCAAGGTAGTCGGCAGGCGTCAGCGCCAGCAGGCGGTCGCGCGCTTCGGCCGGGATGGACAGGCCGCGGATGAAGGCATGCAGGGCGTCGCGCGTGATGCCCTGGCCGCGCGTCAGCGCCTTCAGTTGCTCGTAGGGGTTCTCGACGCCGTAGCGGCGCATCACCGTCTGAACCGGCTCGGCGAGCACTTCCCAGGCGTCGTCCAGGTCGGCGCGCAACCGCGTTTCGTTCACTTCCAGCTTTCTCAGCCCGCGCAAACACGCGTCGTAGGCGACCAGCGAATATCCGAAGGCCACCCCGAGGTTGCGCAGCACGGTGGAGTCGGTCAGGTCGCGCTGCCAGCGCGAGACAGGCAGTTTCTCGGCCAGGTGCCGCAACACGGCGTTCGCCAGCCCGAGGTTGCCTTCGGAATTCTCGAAGTCGATCGGGTTGACCTTGTGCGGCATGGTGGAGGAACCGACCTCGCCCGCCTTCAGCTTCTGCTTGAAGTAGCCGAGCGCGATGTAGCCCCACAGGTCCCGATCGAGGTCGAGCAGGATCGTGTTCGCACGGGCGATTGCATCGAACAGTTCCGCCATGTAGTCGTGCGGTTCGATCTGGATCGTGTGCGGATTGAAGGTCAGCCCGAGGCCCTCGATCAGTTCACGCGCGAAGCGTTCCCAGTCGACGCCCGGACAGGCCGCCAGGTGCGCATTGAAATTGCCGACCGCGCCGTTCATCTTGGCGAGCAGCGGCACGCGCGCGATACCGTCGATCGCGTTGCCCAGGCGCGCGGTGACGTTGGCGAACTCCTTGCCGACCGTCGTCGGAGTCGCCGGCTGTCCGTGCGTGCGCGACAGCATCGGCAGGTCGGCGTACAGGTGCGCGTATTCGCGCAGCTGCGCGTGGATCGCGCGCAGGCGTCCCTGCAGGACGAAGCGGCCGCGCTCGAGCATCAGCGCGTGCGAGACGTTGTTGATGTCCTCGGAGGTGCAGGCGAAGTGGATGAATTCGGCCGCCTTGCCGAGGGCAGCGCCCGCGCGCGCCTTGATGAAATACTCGACTGCCTTGACGTCGTGGTTGGTCTCCGCCTCGATCGTCTTGATCTCGGTGCAGTCCTCGATGCTGAAGTGCACGACCAGCTGGCGCAGGTCCACCTGCAGCGACTCGGGAAGGGGAGGAAGCTCGGGCAGGCCGAGCGCGGACAGGGCGATCAGCCACTCGATCTCGACCCGCAGGCGTTCGCGCATGAAGGCGAACTCGGAGAAGACGTCCCGCAGTTCGCCGGTCTGCCGGCCATAGCGGCCGTCGAGCGGCGAAATCGCGGTCAGGGAGAGCAGTTCGAGGGACACGCCGGCGGCGCAGGACGAGGGCCTGGGAAGTGAAATCAGTGTAGCAAACGCCCACCCCGATCCGCGCGTTGCCAGGCGCGCGTTCTTGCGAACGGGCGCGGCGCCGATATACTCCAACGCCTACTTCCCAGGTGGTGCCGCTCCCGTGTCCAAGAACATCCGCCTCGTCGGCTCGCTGACGAGCCCTTACGTGCGCAAGGTCCGCATCGTGATGGCGGAAAAGCGCATCGAGTACCACCTCGACCTCGAAGACGTGTGGGCGCCGGGAACCAGCATCCAGGAAGCCAATCCGCTGGGCAAGGTTCCCTGCCTGATCATGGAGGACGGCGGCGCCGTCTTCGATTCGCGCGTCATCGCCGAGTACCTGGACACCGTCACCCCGGTGGCCAAGCTGCTTCCCGCAACCGGAAGGGAGCGAGCCGAGGTCCGGACCTGGGAGGCGCTCGGCGACGGCATGCTGGACGCCGCCATCCTTGTCAGGCTGGAACAGACCCAGCGGCCGGCAGAGCAGCAGAGCCAGAAGTGGATCGACCGCCAGATGGGCAAGGTCCACGCCGGCCTGGCGGCGATGAGCCGCGGGCTGGCAGAGAAGCCGTGGTGCAACGGTCACGGCTACACGCTGGCCGACATTGCCGTTGGCTGCACGCTGGGGTATCTCGACTTCCGTTTCCCGCACATCGACTGGCGCACGCAGTATCCGAACCTGGCCCGTCACTACGCGAAGCTGGCGGCGCGCCCGGCGTTCGTCGAAACGCAACCCCCGGCCTGACCTGACGCGCCGGGTCCGGCCCTAGGCGAAGTCGGGCCCGATCAGGTCGATGCGATCGGTGCAGAACGCATCGACGCCCCAGCCGAGCAGTTCCCGCGCACGCCCGGGCTCGTTCACCGTGTAGCAGAACAGCCAGATGCCGGCATCCTTGACGGCGGCGGCCAGGCTCGCCGTCAGGTGACGCTGGTTCGTGTGCAGCGCCACGCAGCCGAGTTCATCCAGGCGCGGGCGCCAGTCGCCCGGCACCCGGTCGACCAGCCAGCCGCGCGGCAGGTCGGGAACGGCGTCGCGTGCCGCGATGAGCGCTTCGATCGAGAACGACGACAGCAGGGGCACGCCGGGAACCGCCGACTCCTGCCGGTCGCCGCCCGGCCGCAGCTGATCCGAAAATGCGCGCGCCACCTGCAGTGCCACCATGCGGCCGGTCGCCGCCTCGCGACCGGGCGCCGGCTTGATCTCCACATTCGCCCAGACACCCTCCCGGCGGCACAAGGCGAGCGTTTGCTCGAGCGTCGGCACGGGTTCCCCGGCGAACGCCGGCGAGTGCCAGCGGCCGACGTCGAACTGCGCGAGCTCGGCCGCCTTGAAGTCGGTCACCGCGCCGGTCCGGCCCGCGGTCCGGGCGAGCGTCGGGTCGTGCATCAGGATCGGCGTGTCGTCGGCCGGCAACATCGCATCGAACTCGACCGCGCGGAAGCCGTGCGCGATACCGGTGCGGATCGCGCCAAGCGTGTTCTCCGGCGCGAGGACGCCACCGCCGCGGTGCGCCAGCACGCGCGGGTAGGGCCAGGCAGGGTGCTTGTTCATGGCTGCGCCTCGCGGCGGCGACGGACATACACGACCTTTTCCACGCGCGCCACGATCATGTTGTCGTCGTCCTTGATGTCCGTCCTGAACAGGTGCAGGTGCTTGTCCCCGGAGGCCGTCATCCGCAAGATCTGATCGAGGTCCTCGTCCGACAGCTCGAACCGCGCCCACACCCGGCCGCGCCCGGGCGCGACGTAGTCGATCGAACCGGCCTTGTCCCACACCAGGTAGTCATCGCCGAGGTTCGCGGTCACCATCAGCGCGAAGAACGGATCGGCCATCGCATACAGCGATCCGCCGAAGTGGGTGCCGCGATTGTTCCTGTTGTAGAAGCGCAGGGGCATTTCCACCGTGATGCTGCGCAAGTCCGCCCCGACATGGCGAACACGGATCCCGGCACCGCGGTAGGGCGGCCACAGGCTCATCGCGAAGCGCAGCACGCGCGGCGAAAGCGGCAGAGGCATCCCGCAAGTCTACGAAACGCCGCCGGTCCGCGTTTGCTACCCTCGCGACCGATGAACGCATTGAGCCATCTTCGCGTGCTCGACCTGACGCGGGTGCTCGCCGGTCCGTGGTGCACGCAGCTGCTGGCCGACCTCGGCGCCGACGTCATCAAGGTCGAGCGTCCCGGCAGCGGCGACGACACGCGCGCCTGGGGACCGCCCTACCTGAAGGACGGCGCGGGCGCGGAGACCAGCGAAGCCGCGTACTACCTGTCGGCCAACCGCGGCAAGCGCTCGGTCACCGTCGACCTGGCCCACCCGGACGGACAGCGCGTGGTGCGCCAGCTCGCCCAGCACACCGACGTGCTGGTGGAAAACTACAAGGTCGGCCAGCTGGCGCGCTACGGCCTCGACTACGCCGCGCTCGCCGCGCTCAACCCGCGCCTCGTCTACTGCTCGATCACCGGCTTCGGCCAGACCGGCCCGCACGCCGACCGCGCCGGCTACGACTTCATCATCCAGGCGATGGGCGGCTTCATGTCGATCACGGGCGAGCGTGACGACCTTCCCGGCGGGGGGCCCCAGAAGGCAGGCGTCGCCGTTTCCGACCTGATGACCGGGATGTACTCGACGGTCGCGATCCTCGCCGCGCTTTCGCACCGCGAGCGGACGGGACAGGGGCAGCACATCGACATGGCGCTGTTCGACGTGATGCTCGCGATGCTGGCGAACATGAACATGAACTACCTGACGTCCGGCCAGGCGCCAGGTCGCGCGGGCAACGCCCACCCCAACATCGTCCCCTACCAGGTGTTCGAAGCTGCCGACGGCCATGTCGTGATCGCCGTCGGCAACGACGGACAGTTCGCCAAGTTCTGCGAAGTGGCCGGCTGCCCGCAGTTCGCGAGCCATGCCGACTACGTCCGCAACGCCGATCGCGTCCGCAACCGCGCGGCGCTCATCGCCGCGCTCGAGCCGATGGTCCGGGCGCGACCCGTCGCCTTCTGGGTCGAGCACCTTGAGGCGGCGGGCGTGCCCTGCGGGCCGATCAACAACATCGCGCAGGCCCTCGCCGACCCGCAGGTGGCGGCCCGTGCGCTGCGCGTCGACCTGCCGCACCCGCTCGCGGGCACCGTGCCGCTGGTCGCCAATCCGATCAAGCTGTCGGCAACGCCCCCGGCATACGAGCGCGCGCCGCCGACACTCGGCCAGCACACTGACGAGGTGCTGCGCGAATGCGGCCTGGCGCCGGAGGAGATCGGCCGCCTGAAGTCGCTGCGCGTCGTCTGATGGCTGCGCGCCGATTCGTCGTCCGCGGCATCGTCCAGGGCGTGGGCTTCCGACACGCGCTTTGCCG
>JAOUJD010000016.1 GCA_029883565.1 Burkholderiaceae bacterium | reverse complement strand
GACGATGAACCCGGCCAGGGAGAAGTTGCGGTCGAAGGCGGCGTCGAACTCGTTACCGCAGGGGGATTCGGTGCTGTCCATCGTGGAGCGGGATGAGCCCGCTGTTGATTTTCGCGTGTAACGCGAATTGTCGTCCAAATTGAGTCCGGTCGTCGAGCGAAAGGCTGGAAAGCGACAAATCAGGTTTCCCGCAGCGCTCGGCGGTACTGGATCGCTTCGGCCACGTGCTGTGTCGCGATGTCCGCCGCTCCCGCCAGGTCAGCGACGGTGCGCGAGACCCTCAGCACCCGGTGATAGGCGCGCATCGACCATCCCAGGCGGACCGCCGCTGCGTGGAGCAGTGACTTCACGGCGCCATCAACCCGGCAAACGGCCTCGAGCTCACTTCCTGCCAGGTGATCGTTGAGCTTTCCCTGGCGTCCGATTGCACGGTTGTACGCCTTGCGCACGCGCTCGGCGACGTAGCGTGTCGGTTCGCCGTCCGGCATCGAGGTCAGCTCTTCATCGCTGAGCGAAGAGACTTCGACGCGCATGTCGATGCGGTCGAGCAGCGGCCCCGAAATGCGGTCCTGATAGCGCGCGACCAGGTCCGGCGTGCAGCGGCAGGCGATTGTCCGGTGGCCGAAGTAACCGCAGGGGCACGGATTCATCGCGGCGACGAGCTGGAAACGCGCCGGAAAGTCGACCTGCCGCGCGGCGCGCGACACCGTGATCCTGCCCGCTTCGAGGGGCTGGCGCAGCGCTTCGAGCACGCGCCGATCGAACTCCGGCAACTCGTCGAGAAAGAGCACTCCGTGGTGCGCCAGGGAAATCTCGCCGGGCATGGGTGGATTGCCGCCGCCGACGAGCGCGACGGCGCTCGCGGTGTGGTGCGGGGAGCGAACGATGCGCGTGGCCCAGCGCTGCGTTGCGAACTGGCCGACCAGGCTGAGCACCGCCGCGGACTCGAGCGCCTCGTCGGTCGTCATCGGGGGGATGATTCCGGCGAAGCGCTGCGCCAGCATCGTCTTGCCCGTTCCCGGCGGCCCGACGAGCAAGGCACTGTGCCCGCCCGCGGCGGCGATCTCCAGCGCGCGCTTGGCGGCAGCCTGGCCCTTGACGTCGAACAGATCGGGGTAGGTCGGTGGCGTCAGGCGCACCATCGCCTCGTGTGCCGGGATTGCGCCGGCGCCCGCTTCGCCTGCGCTCGCGCGCAGGTGCTGGACGACCTGCAGCAGCGAGCGGGCCGGGTAGATGGGGATGCCGCCGACCAGCGCGGCCTCGTCGGCACTTTCGAGAGGCACCACGAAGCCTTCGGGCGTCCGGCGACTGGTCGAGCGGGTGACCGCATAGGCCATCGCAAGGGCGCCGCGCACCGGCCGCAATTCGCCGGTCAACGACAGTTCGCCGGCGAATTCGTAGGTGTCCAGCGCCCGCACCGGCAGTTGTCCGCTTGCAGCGAGGATGCCGAGCGCGATCGGCAGGTCGAACCGGCCGGACTCCTTCGGCAGGTCGGCAGGAGCGAGGTTGACCGTGATGCGCCGCATCGGGAAGTCGAAGCGGCTGTTCTGCAGCGCCGCGCGCACCCGCTCGCGCGCCTCGCGCACTTCCGCGTCGGGCAGTCCAACGAGCGTGAAGGAGGGCAGGCCGTTGGCGAGGTGCACCTCGACCGTGACCTCGGGGGCGGCCATGCCGCTCAACCCCCGGCTGCGGACGACGGCCAATGTCATCGGGCGGACCTGGTGTGGGACGAAGCGAACGATTCTAAGGAGCGTGTGCCGGGTCAACGGCCCGATTAGCGGTGCAAATCGAAGGGGTTGGCAGAGCAGCACCGGAGCGCCAGCCCGGCGTGAGGAACCCGGGCGACCCTGCCCGCCGACACGCGTGCCGGCGATCCGGCCACCCCAAAAACGTCCGTTTTTGCCACGGTATTCGGAACCGTGGCCGCCCCTGCGCGTGGCACGATACAGTTCAGTCTGGATGGCCAAACCCGGCCGCCCGGGCGAATGGACGAACGAATACCCGTGTCAACCATCCTGTTCTCCGTCGGCGTTCTGCTGACCCTGATCGGCCTGCTGTTCTGGGCGCGGCGGCGCGCCGCCGCCATCCGTGAACGCGCAGCGGAGCGCGAGCAGGAGGCGATGGCGATGCTGCTGGCCTCCGGCCGCTCGAACCCGGCGGACGCCGCCGAGCCGGACCCGCCCGCGGAGGGAGAGGGTCTGCCGAAGCCGATCGGACGCCTGCTCGAGGACACGGCATCCGAGAAGGCCGCTGCCGCCGCGCGCGAGGCCGCCCGCATTGCGCGCGAAGAGGGCGCAGCCAAGGACTTGCCGCCGATCGACTACGGCGAGGTGCGACGCGGTCCGACGGCAGCGGAGCAGGCCGCCGCCGGCCTGGATCCGATCGAGGATCTGATCTCGCAGATCATGGTCGATCCGCCGACCGGGCGAAACCGGCGGGTGCAGGCCCGGCCGCGGGTTGTCGAGCGACCGGCCCCGGCGCCGGCCCCGGTCGAAGCGCGGCCGCCGCCGGAATCGATCGGCGCTGGCGTGCCGCTGCGCGAACTGGTGCTCGCGTGGTACGAATCGCGCGGCTACCGGGGTTCGCCCGCGTCCCCCGCGGTCTGGCCGATCGAACTCGTGCTGCGCCATCGCGATGACGCGGCACGCGCCTACGCGTTCGTCGTGCAGAACGACAACATCTCGGTGGACCGCATCACGGCGCTGATCGAGCAGGCCCGCGAAATCGGCATGCTGCGGGTCGCGGTCGTGGCCGAGGCGGGCTACGAGCGCGGCGCCAAGGACGTTGCGCGCAAGCGCAACGTCCGCCTGATCGACCGTTCGGTCATGGACGCGGAACTCTCCGCGCTCGAACTGCCAACGGCGGCGAAGATCATCGCGGTCGCGCGCAAGCGCTCGTCGCCGGAAGCCTCCGCCACGGCGGCCTGACGGCCCGCGCGCGCGTCAGGCGTGCGACGCGAGACGCACCGGGATCCGGCGCGATCCGAAACTCCCCTTGTACGGCTCGAACCGGCCCGCGAGCGCGGCTGCGCAATGCGGACAGCGGCCATCGTCCGTCACCTCGTACTGCAGGATGCGGTGCCAGTCACGCACGATCAGGGCGGCCTGGCAGTGGTCGCAGAAGGTCGTGCCGCCTTCCGTGTCATGGACGTTGCCCGTGTAGACGTGCCTCAGCCCTTCCTCGCGCGCGATGCGACGCGCGCGCGTCAGCGTGGCCGGCGGCGTGGCGGGCAGGTCGTCGAGCTTGTAGTCGGGGTGAAAGGCGGTGAAGTGCAAGGGCACCTGGGGACCGAGTTCGCGCGCGAGCCAGGCCGACATGCGCCGCAACTCGTCGTCCGAGTCGTTGCGGCCGGGGATCAGCAGCGTGGTGACCTCCGTCCAGCATTGCGTCTCGTGCACGAGGTACTTCAGGGTGTCGAGCACTGGCTGCAGGTGGGCGCCGGTCAGCTTGAAGTAGAAGTCTTCGGTGAAGGCCTTCAGGTCGACGTTGGCGGCGTCCATCTCGCCGAAGAACGCGCGCCGCGGCTCGGCGTGGATATAGCCGGCGGTGACCGCGACCGTCTTCACTCCCAGCGCATGGCAGGCACGCGCGGTGTCGAGCGCGTACTCGGCGAAGATCACCGGATCGTTGTACGTGAACGCCACGCTGCGGCAACCGCTCGCCGCCGCCGCCTGGGCGATTGCCGCCGGGGACGCCTGGTCCATCAGGCGGTCCATGTCGCGGCTCTTCGAGATGTCCCAGTTCTGGCAGAACTTGCAGGCGAGGTTGCAGCCTGCCGTGCCGAACGAAAGCACCGACGACCCGGGATAGAAGTGGTTGAGCGGCTTCTTCTCGATCGGATCGACGCAGAATCCCGACGAGCGGCCGTAGGTGGTGAGGACCATGGCGTCGCCCGCGCGCTGGCGCACGAAGCACTGTCCGCGCTGACCGTCGTGCAACCTGCAGTCGCGGGGGCACAGGTCGCACTGGATGCGGCCGTCGGGCAACGCGTGCCACCACATGGCGGGATGTTGACCGGTGGAGCTCACGCCTCGCCCCACTTCTCGACCGAGTACAGCGCAACGCGGATCTCGTCGGACCAGAAGTCGACCGGTAGCCCCGCCTTCGCCTTCAACAGGCGCAGGAATTCGCGGGCGTCATCCAGGTGCTCCCACACCTGGGGCAGGAAGGTCGAGCGACGATGGCCGTGCTCGAGGACGACGCCGTCGCGAGCGGCCTCGATCTGGCGCAGCAGGTCTTCTTCGTCGAGGAACGTCAACGGCTGCGGCGTCGACAGCAGGGAGACCTCGACCGACAGGCCGTCGAGTTCGGCTTCGGTCAGCGGAGGGAAGCGCGGGTCGCGCAGCGCCGCCGCGCGGGCGTTGGCGGCGACGTCCTCGCGCAGGGGACGCACGGCCTCCAGCGAGCCGATGCACCCGCGCAATTCGCCGTGCCTGCGCAGGGTGACGAAGGTCGCGCCGGGGTGGTCGAGGAAGGCCGCATCCGGCAAGTCGTGCCTGTTTGTGCGGCTGGCGACCGCCGCGTGGATGGCGAGCCGCGCATGCGCAAGCAGCACTCGACCGCGGTGGTGCCGGTCGCTGTCCAGCGCAGCCGTGAACGCGAGCGCCGCATAGCCGACGACGCGATCGCGATCGCCTGCCGTGTCACCGGAATTGCACGCACCCAGCAGGTGCGGGACGAGGCCGCGCCGCGCCGCCACGCGCATCAGCGCATTGATCGGCGTCGCACCGCAGGCCTGGCTGTGATCCAGGTCGGGCGCGAGCGCGAAGACCTGTCGCAGGCTGGCGTCATCCGCGCGGCGCGCTGCCTCATAGGGCAGGTAGTGCGAAAGGTCCGAACTGACGACGATCAGCGTCTCGTCTCCGCCCCAGACCCGCTCGAGCGCGTCGGCCACCTCCTGCGCGGCGGCATCGCCGACGACGAGCGGCACGACGGTGAACCGCTCGAGCACGACCTGCAGGAACGGCAGCTGCACCTCGAGTGCATGCTCGGCAGCGTGGGCAGCGTCGCTCCGCACGACGCAGGACGACTGGAGTAGCGCCTCGCACGCGACGCGGTCGACCTCGACCGGACCGAGCGGAGTGAAGAAGTGCGTCGCGCCGGGCACGGCGACGCCGCGGAACGCCACGCGGTGCGCCGGCCCGATCAGCACGACGCGCGTCACACGATCGGCGATCGGCTTCAGCGCGGCGTAGGCCTGCGCAGCCGTAGCTCCGGAATAGACGTAGCCCGCATGGGGAACGACCAGCGCCTTGGGCGAGGCGTTGCCGGGGAGGGCCGCGCTCGACGCGCTTGCGAGCATGGTGCGCACCGCGCTGCCGAGGGCGTCCGGGGCCGCCGGGTAGAACAGGCCCGCTACCGCGGCGGGTCGCGTTGAAGATGAAGTCGGAATCACGGCGGCCTCCGTCGCTGCCGCAGAACTACAGCGTCTGCCAATTGAGGTGAGGGCAGAGGCCCCGCTTTCAACCGTCCGCCGGACCCGGCGCAACCGGCCCTTCCGTCAGCGTCTGGCTTCGAGCGCCGCGAGCCGCGACTCCAGTTCTTCGAGTCGCGCGCGCGTTCGCGCCAGCACGTTGACCTGCGTGTCGAACTCTTCGCGCGTCACCAGTTCGAGCCGCGCGAACTGCTGCGTCAGCAACGCCTTGAGGTTCTTCTGCAAGTCCGCCGCCGGCGTGGCCTCCACCAGCGCGGACAGGCGCTGCTGCAGATCGTCCAGGAACGGAGCCTTTTCCATTGGAGCGTGGGATCAACGAGTGAGGCCGGGCCTGTCGGGAAGTCTAGCAGCGCACCGCGCAGGATCTGCTCCGGCGCTGTGCGCATGTGCACCGCGACAGTGCGCGACGCGGCCGATCCGCTCCCGAATGCACCGTGGCGGAGCAGTTTTGGCGATGCAGCAATTGGCACGCATGTTGCGTTGAACCTGACCGAGCCAACGCTCCAACCAACAACCACTAGGGGAAGGAAATCATGAAGAAAGCCCTGATCGCCACTGCCGTTGCCGCTGCCTGCACCGCGCCGCTCGCGGCCTTCGCGCAGGCCGCCGCGGCCAAGCCCGAGCCCGAGTACACGATCTCGGGCAACGCTGGCCTGTTCAGCGACTACCGGTTCCGCGGCGTGTCGCAGACCGACTACAACCCGGCGTTCCAGGGCGGCTTCGACTTCGCGCACAAGTCCGGCTTCTACCTGGGCAACTGGAACTCGAACGTGTCGTCCGTCCTCTACAACGGCGCCAGCCTGGAGATGGACTTCTACGGCGGCTACAAGACGACGATCGGCGACTTCGGCCTGGACGTCGGCACGCTCTACTACTACTACCCGGGAACGGGCGCCTACGTTCCCGGCTTCAATGCGAAGAACTGGGAGGTGTACATCGGCGGTTCGTACGGTCCGGTGTCGCTGAAGTACTTCCATTCGTTCACCGACTTCTTCGGCCTGAGCGCACCTGGTGTCGACACCAAGGGCTCGCAGTACCTCGATCTGTCCGGTGCCTACGATCTCGGCAGCGGATTCGGAATCAACGGCCACATCGGCTGGCAGAAGATCAAGAACGCCACGCAGGTCGGCCTGAGCAAAGACAGTTACTACGACTACAAGGTCGGCGTGACGTACGACATCGCGGCTTCCGGCTGGATCGGCGGACTCACGGTCGTCGGCACCAGCGAGAAGGACCTGTTCTTGACATCGGACCTGAGCGAAGGCGCCGGCAAGACCAGCGTCGTCGTGTCGATCACGAAATCGTTCTGACCCACATCCGGAACCTTCCAATGAAAATGATTACCGCCATCATCAAGCCGTTCAAGCTTGACGAGGTGCGTGAGGCGCTGTCCGCCGTCGGCGTGCAGGGCATCACGGTCACCGAGGTCAAGGGCTTCGGACGGCAGAAGGGCCACACCGAGCTGTATCGCGGCGCGGAGTACGTGGTCGACTTTCTCCCGAAGGTGAAGATCGAGGCCGCCATCGCCGACGACATCGCCGAACGCGCGATCGAGGCGATCGAAGCCTCCGCGCGCACCGGCAAGATCGGCGACGGCAAGATCTTCGTCTATGACCTCGAGCAGGTCGTCCGCATCCGCACCGGTGAAACCGGCAAGGACGCGCTCTAACACGATGAGGATCATGATGAAAAAACGATTGTTCACGCTCCTCGCCGCGGGAGCGCTTGCGCTCGGCGCCCTGACGTCGACGGCCTACGCCCAGGGGGCGGGCGCATCGCACGGCGACGCCGCGAAGATGGAAGCGCCGGCGAAGGCCGACGCACCCAAGGCGGACGCCGCTCCTGCTGCCGCCGAGGCCAAGGCCGACACGGCACCGGCCGCAGCGCCGGCCGCCGAGGCCAAGGCGGCCGATGCGCCCAAACCGCCCAACATCAACAAGGGTGACACCGCGTTCATGTACGCCGCCACGATCATGGTCATCCTGATGACCATCCCCGGCCTGGCGCTGTTCTACGGGGGACTGGTGCGGTCGAAGAACATGCTGTCGGTGCTGATGCAGGTGTTCGTCACGTTCTCGCTGATCTCGGTGCTGTGGGTGGTCTACGGCTACTCCGTGGCCTTCACCGGCGGCTCGCCGTTCTTCGGCGGCCTTTCAAAGCTGTTTCTTTCCGGCGTGACGCCGGATTCCGCCGGCGCGACGTTCAGCAAGGACACCTACATTCCCGAGCTGATCTTCGTGGCGTTCCAGTGCACGTTCGCGGCCATCACCTGCGGCCTGATCGTCGGCGCCTACGCCGAGCGGATGAAGTTCTCCGCAGTGCTGCTGTTCATGGTCATCTGGTTCACGTTCAGCTACCTGCCGATGGCGCACATGGTCTGGTACTGGGACGGTCCGGACGCGATCAAGGACGACGCCACGCTGCAGGCGGTCACCGCCGCCGCCGGCTGGCTGTGGGCCAAGGGCGCGCTCGACTTTGCGGGCGGAACGGTGGTCCACGTCAACGCAGGTGTGGCCGGCCTGGTGACGGCGTACTTCCTGGGCAAGCGCGTCGGCTATGGACGCGAATCCATGGCACCGCACAGCCTGACGCTGACGATGGTCGGGGCCGCGTTGCTGTGGGTGGGCTGGTTCGGCTTCAACGCCGGCTCCAACCTGGAAGCCAACGGCGTCGCTGCGCTCGCTTTCGTCAACACGCTGGTCGCGACCGCCGCTGCAGTCCTCTCGTGGACGTTCGTCGAGTGGATGATCAAGGGCAAGCCCTCGATGCTCGGTGCGGCGTCCGGGGCGGTCGCGGGCCTCGTCGCGATCACGCCGGCGTGCGGATTCGTCGGCGTCGGGGGCGGCCTGATCATTGGACTCGTCGCGGGCGTCGTCTGCTTCTGGGGCGTGACCGGCCTGAAGAAGATGCTGGGCATGGACGATGCGCTCGACGTCTTCGGCGTGCACGGCGTGGGCGGGGTGGTCGGTGCACTGCTGACCGGCGTGTTCGCCTCACCCTCGCTCGGCGGGATGGGCATCTGCAACTACATCACCAACAAGTGCGGCGATGCGGCGGACTTCCCGGGCATTGGCGCGCAGGTCTGGGTCCAGTTCCAGGCCGTGATGACCGCTGTCATCCTGTCCGCGATCGTCTCCTACGTGGCGCTTCTGATCGTCAAGGCGATCACCGGGGTTCGCGTGACCGAGGAAGAGGAGCGCGAGGGTCTCGACACGACGTACCACGGCGAGTCGGCCTACAAGATGTGAGTCCGGGCCCCGGGTCCGGCCGGACCCGGGCGCCTCGTTTGGTTGTGTCTCCCTAGCTCGCCGGACCGCTTGCCGGTCCACCACAGGCGAACTTTCTACGGGCACCTGCGGGTGCCCGCTTCTTTTGTGCCGACGAACCGCCCAGGCCCCGGTACAGACCCGGGTTCGCGCTGCCGGGGTGCAGGCTAAACTCCATGTCCCAATGGCTCCGCCCCGCGGCCGGTCGTGCGCGGGCGCTGCAAGCGAGTTCGACGTGTCGCATCCCGCCGTTCCGCACCTCGTCACCGCCCAATCCGGGCCGCTGCAGGATCTCGAGCAGCGCATCCTTGACGCGCTGCCCACCATCGAGCGCTGGTTCCGGCTGCAGTGGCAGGACCACATCCCGCCGTTCTACGGTTCGGTCGACCTGCGCAACGCGGGCTACAAGCTGGCGCCGGTCGACATGAACCTGTTCCCGGGCGGTTTCAACAACCTGTCCGAGGAAATGCTGCCCACCGCCGTGCAGGCGGCGGGCAACGCGATCGAGCGGCTGTGCCCGGATGCCCGCAACCTGCTCCTGATCCCGGAGCGGCATACGCGCAACCTGTATTACCTGACGAACGTGGCCCGTCTCGTGCGCATCCTGCGGCAGACAGGAGTCGAGGTGCGGGTTGGCACGCTGTCGGAGGAGGTGAAGGCGCGCACCCCGATAGAACTGCCGAATGGCGAGGAGCTCGTGCTGGAGCCGCTCGAGCGCCGCGGTTCGCGACTGTGCGTCGATGGCTTCGACCCCTGCATCGTGCTGCTGAACAACGACCTGTCGGCCGGGATTCCAGCCGTGCTGCGCGGGCTCGACCCCGGGCAGATCCTGGTGCCGCCCCTGCAGGCCGGATGGGCCGTGCGGCGCAAGTCCAACCACTTCGCTGCGTACGACCAGGTCGCGGCCGAGTTCGGCCAGCTGCTCGGCATCGATCCGTGGCTGATCAATCCCTACTTCGGTCGCTGCGGCCAGGTCAATTTCCACGAGCGCGCGGGCGAGGAGTGCGTCGCGAGCAACATCGAGTTCGTGCTGTCGCGCATGCAGGAGAAGTACCGGGAGCACGGCATTGCCGACACCCCGTACGTGGTGGTGAAGGCCGACGCCGGCACCTACGGCATGGGCGTGATGACAGTGCGCGACGCCGAAGAAGTGCGCGGACTGAACCGCAAGCAGCGCAACAAGATGGCCGTAGTGAAGGAGGGACTGGAGGTCACCGAGGTGATCATCCAGGAGGGCGTGCCGACGCGCGAGGACGTCGACGGCGCTGCGGCGGAGCCTGTCGTCTACATGATGGACCGCTCGGTGGTGGGCGGGTTCTACCGTGTTCACATGCAGCGTGGGCGCGACGAGAACCTGAACGCGCCCGGCATGCACTTCGTGCCGCTCGCCTTCGCCGGCAGCTGCAGCCTGCCCGACTGCCGGGCGGAGGCAGCCGGCAGTGCGCCGAATCGCTTCTATTCCTACGGCGTGGTCGCGCGCCTGGCGCTGCTTGCGGCCTCGATCGAGCTGGAGAGCACGGCGTCGCGCGTGCTGGAAGCGCCCCCGGCGTCCGTCGCCGCGGCGATCGCCGGCTGAACCTGCGGCCATGGCGCTGTCCCTGTTGTTCGTCGTCGATCCGATCGACAAGCTCAAGGAATACAAGGACTCGTCGGTCGCGATGATGCGCGAGGCAGCGAGGCGCGGGCACTCGATCCATGCATGCACTCTGGACGAACTTGCCTATTCCGGCCGCGTGCAGGCGCGGGCGCACCGGCTGCGCATCACCGGCGAGGGCGCGCCGTGGTTCGAGGACCTCGGGGCCGGGACCATGCCCCTGTCCGGATTCGACGCCGTGCTGATGCGCAAGGATCCGCCGTTCGACATCGAGTTCCTGAACGCTACTCTGCTGCTGTCCCGCGCCGTGGCGGAAGGGGCGCGGGTGTTCAACGACCCGCGCGCGCTGCGGGACCATAACGAGAAGCTCGCGATCACCGAGTTCGAGCAGTTCGTCGTGCCCACGGTCGTCACGCGCGACATCGCGTTGATCAAGCAGTTTCATCGCGACGAGGGGGACATCGTCGTCAAGCCTCTCGACGGCATGGGCGGCACCGGCGTGTTCAGGCTGACACGCGGCGACCCCAACCTGAATTCGATTCTCGAGACGAGCACGGCGCAGGGCACGCGCACGGTGATGGCGCAGCGTTACATCCCCGAAATCGTCCGGGGCGACAAGCGCATCCTGCTGATCGCGGGGCGGGCTGTCCCGCACTGCCTGGCGCGGGTCCCCGCGCCGGGAGAGTCGCGCGGAAACCTCGCCGCCGGCGGGATCGGGCGCGCGCAACCGCTGAGCGACAGCGACCGGCGCATCGCGGAGGCGCTCGGCCCGACGCTGGCCGCACGCGGCCTGCTGCTGGTCGGGCTGGATGTCATCGGCGAGTACCTCACGGAAGTGAACGTCACCAGTCCCACCTGCTTCGTCGAGATCACGCAGCAGAGCGGATTCAACGTCGCTGCGATGTTCATCGATGCGCTCGAGACGGAGGTCGCACATGCGTGAGCCGACCCCGGTCGCGCTGTCGCGTCCGCTATCGGCGCCGGTGTCATGACTGCCATCGTCGTCATCGCCCATGCTCCGCTCGCGTCGGCGCTCGGCGCCTGCGTCGAGCACGTCTACAGTTGCGAACCCGACGTCATGCGCCGCGAAATGCGGCTGCTCGATGTGCCGGCCGGGGAGAGCTTCGAGGCGAGCCTGGCGCGGGCGCGTGCGCTGCTGAGCGAAGTGGACAACGGCGAGGGCGTGCTGGTGCTGACCGACGCGTTCGGCGCCACGCCCGGGAACGTTGCCACGCGGCTTGCCGAGCCCGGACGGGTGGCGGTGGTCGCCGGCGTGAACCTGCCGATGCTCCTGCGCGCAGTCTGCTACCGTGCCGGCCCGTTGGCGGACCTGGTGGCAAAAGCCATGACCGGCGGGGAACAGGGCATCGTGCAGGTCGCGAGTACAACGGTCCAGAACCAGGCGAACAAACCGGCGGGCGATGATCAGCAGAGAATTCAGGATCAGCAATAAGCTCGGACTGCACGCGCGGCCGTCCGCGCAGTTGACCCAGGTGGCGGGCAAGTTCGCCAGCGAGATCTATATTGCAAAGGGTTCCCGGCGCGTCAACGCGAAGTCGATCATGGGCGTCATGATGCTGGCGGCAGGGCCCGGCGCGACCGTCATCGTCGACGCCGAGGGACCCGACGAGGAGCAGGCGCTCGACGCGGTCGGCGCGCTCATCACCTCGCGCTTCGGCGAGCACGAGTAGGGCACGGAAGGCGGGCACGATCGGCGTGCCCGTTCGGCAACTGGGGACGGCATGGCGGAAGGGCGCAAGGGGTCGCTGACCGGCAGCGGCGTCGCACGGGGCATCGCGATCGGGCGTGCGCACCTGCTCGCCCGCTCCGAACTCGACGTCCGCCAGTTCAACATCGAGCGTCGCGACGTCGTTCACGAGATCGGCCGGCTGACCACCGGCTTCAATGCCGTCCGCGCCGAACTCGACCAGCTCAAGTCGCACATCTCCGCCGAAGCGCCGTCCGAGGTGCGGGCGTTTCTCGACCTGCACCGGATGATCCTCGACGACGCACTGCTCGCCGAGGCGCCGCGCGACCTGATCCGCACGCGGCTGATCAACGCCGAATGGGCGCTGACGATCCAGCTCGAGGAAGTGTGCCGGCAGTTCGAGGCGATCGACGACGAATACCTGCGCGAGCGGTCCACGGACGTGCGGCAGGTGGTCGAGCGGGTGCTGGCCGCGCTGGCCGAGGGCCGGCCCACGCGCATGACGCTGCCGCGCAAGCTCGCGGCCGGCGAGCGGCTCGTGCTGGTGGCGCAGGACCTGGCGCCGGCGGACATGCTGCACCTGAAGGAGCGGGCCGACATCGACCTCGCGGGCTTCGTCACCGAACTCGGCGGCCCGACCTCGCACACCGCGATTCTCGCGCGCAGCCTCGGGCTGCCCGCGGTCGTCGGCGCAAGCGGTGCGCACGCCCTCATCGAGGAGGGCGACCTCGTCGTGATCGACGCCGACGCCGACCTCGTGGTCGTCAATCCGAGCGAGGAGGAGATCGCGGCCTTCCATCGGCGCGCCCGCGAGCAGTCGGAGCACAGGGCGCAGCTGCGGAAGCTGAGGGGTCGGTTATCGCGGACCAGCGACGGCATGGCGGTCGAACTGCTGGCCAACATCGAGCTGCCGAAGGACGCGCGCGACGCGCTCGAGGCCGGGGCCGACGGCATCGGCCTGTTCCGCTCGGAATTCCTGTTCATGGACCGCAACGAGCTGCCGTCCGAGGAGGAGCAGTACGAGGCGTACGCGAAGGTCGCGCGCGTGATGAAGGGCAAGCCCGTGGTGATCCGCACGCTCGACATCGGCGCCGACAAGGTGCTGACCGCCGCCGCGCGGGAGGGCCTCGGAATGGCGCGCGGGGCGCCCCGGCCGGAGTCGAACCCGGCGCTCGGCCTGCGTGCCATCCGGTACTGCCTGGCGTATCCGGAACTGTTCCTGACCCAGCTGCGCGCGATCCTGCGTGCATCGGAGGTCGGCACGGTCCGCATCCTGGTGCCGATGCTGGCCCATGCGCACGAGATCGAGCAGGCGCTCGCGTTCGTCGCGAAGGCCAAGGAACAACTGCGCGAGCGCAAGCAGAAGTACGACGGGCGGGTGCAGATCGGCGGCATGATCGAGGTGCCGGCGGCGGCGCTGTCGGTGCCGCAGTTCGTCGAGCGCCTCAAGTTCCTTTCGATCGGCACCAACGACCTGATCCAGTACACGCTCGCGATCGACCGGTCGGATGCGAGCGTGGCCCACCTGTACGACCACCTTCATCCCGCCGTGCTGCACCTCATTGCGCAGACCATCAAGGGCGGAGCGCGCGCTGGGGTGCCGGTGTCGGTGTGCGGCGAACTCGCCGGCGAACTCGAAATGACCGAACTGCTGCTCGGGATGGGCCTGCGGCAGTTCTCGATGCATCCTTCGCAGATCCTGCAGATCAAGGAACGGCTGTTCGAGCTGTCCACGAAGGATGCGGTCCGGGTGGCCGGACGCGTACTGCGCGAATCGGACCCGGCGCGGATCCGCGCGGCACTGGAGCATCGCAAGGCGGCCGTGCCGGCCGCAGCGCGCGCGCCGGCCTAGAAGGGGCCCGTCGACAGCCAGCGCTCGATCTGCGGCAGGCGGTCGTTGCCCCAGAAGACCTCGCCGTCGACGACGATGGTCGGCGCGCCGAACATCCCGAACGCCACCGCTTCCTCCACGCGCGTCTTCAACTGGTCCTTGACGTCCTGTTGCTGGACGGCTTCCAGCAGCCGGCGCGCGTCGATGCCGACGGCCTGCGCGACCTCCGCCACGACCGCCGGGTCGGAGACATCGCGATCATCCCGGAACAGCGCCCGGAACACCGCGTGCACGAAGGGCGTGGCCCGTTCCGGCTGATGCTGCTGCAGCCACAGCACGGCGCGGCTTGCCGCGACGGCGCCGATGGGAAACTTCGACGGGTGCCGATACGCGATGCCGGCGAAGCGCGCCGAGCGCTCGAAGTCGTGCACCGAATAGCGCGCCTTGGGCCCGTACGACTCCGTGAGCGGCACGCCACCGGAGGCCTTGAAGACGGCGCCGAGCAGCACGGGCTTGTAGTTCACCGAGCGCCCGTGGCGCGCGGCGAGCGCGTCGATCTGCTCCGAAGCCAGGTAGGAGTACGGCGAAGAGAAGTCGAAATAGAAATCGATGGGATCGGGCATGGGCTCCTCAATCGGTGATAGGGCCGTAATGCATACGGGTCCGGTAGTGCATCTGGACACGTCCGTTCACCGCGTGCGCATCGAACAGCCTGCGCAACGCCGCCGACATCTCGGCATGCCGGGGATGGCCGGGCGCGGGCATGTAGGAGGCGGAACCGACCAGCGCCTCCAGTTCCTCGCGCCCGAGCGAACGCGGATTCTCGAAGTGGGCGATGCGCGGCATGGTCGGCGCGAAGAAGCGCCGGATCGCGTCCTCGTCGACGTGGCGGTGCGCCACCTGCGCGTAGTCGACGCCGAAGGCGTGCAGCAGCGCCTCGTAGCCCTCCAGGAACGGCGTTCCGGTCGCCGGGCGATCGTTCCAGATCAGCGCGGCCCAGCCGCCCGGCATGGCGATCCGTCGCGCTTCGGCCCCCGCGCGCGGCGGATCGAACCAGTGGAAGGCCTGCCCGGCGATCACCAGTCGCGCGCAGTGCGCGTCCAGCGTCGTCGCTTCCGCCCGGCCGCTTACGCTCAGGTAGCGGCCGCAGTGCGCCAGGCGTTCGTCGCCGACCGCGCGCATCGCGTCGTTCGGTTCGACGCCGATGACGGAGTACCCGGCTCGCAGGAACGGCTCGGCCGAAAGGCCGGTGCCGACGCCGAGGTCGACCACCACGCTGTCCGCCGGAAGAGCGCCCTCACTGCGGAGATGCGCGACGATGGCGTCGGGGTAGGTCGGCCGCCCGCGCGTGTATACGGCGGCGCGGTCGCTGAAGCGTTCGGTCGGCTGCATCGCCGCTACTCCTCCATCACCGCATCGAGTCCGCGGTGCACGCCCAGCAGCGTCCCGACGCGGCGGATCGCGAGCAGGGCGCCGTCCACGTACGGCTCCGCGCTCGAACTCGCTTCGTGCTTCAGGTGCAGGCGCTGACCGGCGCTCCCGAAGATCGCCTCGACGCCGATCACGTAGCCCGGCAGCCGCAGCGAGTGGACCCGCACTCCGTTCAGGTCGGCACCGCGCGCTTCGCGCGGTCCGCGCATCTCATCGAGCGGCACGCCGATCGCCGGCGCGCGGACCGATCCCAGGCGGTGCGCGAGTTCGCGCGCGGTGCCCGACGGCGCGTCCACCTTGTCCTCGTGCGCGTAGTCGATGATCTCGAAGTGATCGAGGTAGCGCGCGGCGACCTGCGCGAACTTCTGCAGCAGTACGACGGTGATCGCGAAGTTGCCGCACGCCAGCACGCCGCGTCCGCGGGCCCGCGCGCGCGCATCGATGTCGCGGTAGTCGTCGTCGGTCAGGCCGGAGGTGCCGATGACGACGTGCGCTCCCGCGTCCAGCGCGGCGAGGACGTTCGCCTTGGCGGAATCCGGCCTGGTGTATTCGACGAACACGTCGCAGCCCGCCTCCAGGGCCTGGAGCGCGGTCGCGTATACGGGCGTGGCGAGATCCGGTTCGCCCAGCGCCTTGCCCAGCGTGCCGCCGGCGGCCCTGCGCGCCACGGCAGCGACCAGCCTCAGGTCCGGCTGCCGCGCTACGCCGCGCGCGAGCGCGCCGCCAGCCCAGCCGGTGGCCCCCGCCAGAACGACTCGCGTCATCGTCTCGTCCTTTCGCGCAGTGACCCGCGGCGGCCCGGCGGCTACAGGTTGCGCGCGATCAGGATGCGCTGGATGTCGCTGGTGCCTTCATAGATCTGGCACACCCGCACGTCCCGGTAGATCCGTTCGACCGGGAAGTCGGCGACGTAGCCGTAGCCGCCGTGGATCTGGATCGCATCGGAGCACACCCGCTCGGCCATCTCGGACGCGAACAGCTTCGCCATGGCCGCTTCCTTCAGGCACGGCCGCCCGGCGTCCTTCAGGCGCGCGGCGTGGTGGATCAGCTGGCGCGCCGCCTCGAGCTGCGTCGCCATGTCCGCCAGGCGGAACTGCACCGCCTGGTGCTCATAGATCGGCTTGCCGAAAGCGATGCGCTCCTTCGCATACCTGAGCGCGGCTTCGTAGGCGGCGCGCGCCATGCCGAGCGACTGCGATGCGATGCCGATGCGACCGCCCTCGAGGCCGGACAGGGCGATCTTGTATCCCGCGCCCTCGTCGCCGATCAGGTTTGCCGCGGGCACCCGGCAGTTCTCGAGCAGGATCTGCGCGGTGTCGGACGCGTGCTGCCCCATCTTGTCCTCGATCCGCGCCACCACGTAACCCGGCGTTGAAGTCTCGACGAGGAAAGCGCTGATGCCGCGCTTGCCCGCGGCCTTGTCGGTCACGGCCATCACGATCGCGACGTCGCCGTGCTTGCCGCTCGTGATGAACTGCTTGACGCCGTCGAGCACGTAGTGGTCCCCATCGCGCCGCGCCGTCGTGCGCAGGCCCGACGCCTCGGAGCCGACATGGGGCTCGGTCAGGCAGAAGGCGCCCAGCAGGTCGCCGCGGGCCAGCGGCGCAAGGTAACGCTGCTTCTGCGCCTCGCTCGCCCAGGCCATCAGGATCGAGCAGACGGGGCAGTTGTTGACGCTGATGATGGTGGAAGTGGCGCCGTCACCCGCCGCGATTTCCTCCAGCGCGATGGCGAGCGCCAGGTAGTCCATGCCGGCGCCGCCGTAGTGGTCGGGCACCGCAATGCCGAACGTCCCGAGTGCCGCCAGCTCGGCCAGCGCGTCCTTGGGGAACGTGCCGTTGCGGTCCCATTCGGCCGCGAACGGCGCGAGTCGCTGCTGCGCGAATTCGCGCAGCGTGTCGCGCAGCAGCCGGTGCTCTTCACTCAGCATCGGCCGACCCCGCGGACCGGCGCGCGCGCTCCGCCTCGTACTGCAGCCAGCCGACCCGGCGCCGGAGCACCAGGCCGATGACGAGACCGGCCAGCAGCACGGCCGCCAGCAACGGGCCGCCGCCCACGACTCCGGTGACCAGCAGCACGTCGGAAGAACAGCGCAGCATCCGGTACCCCGGGCACCACATGAAGCTGATCATCGCCGTCACGGCGAGCCAGGTGGCGATGCCCACCAGCAGCGCGCGCGACATCGACTCCTGCACCTTCGTGATCCGCCTTGCGGCGTCATGGAACAGCAGCAGGCTGAACAGCATGGCGAGCAGGCCCGGGACCGCGATGAACACCCACGTCCGCATTCCGATTTCGCTGGCGAAGTCGCGCATGACCGCCTCGACCATCCCGGCGCCGAGCCAGGTGAAGATCGCGAAGACCAGCATCGAGAAGATGGCAATCGGCATCGGCGCGTCCCTAGTTCCAGTGCCGCCGTCGCGCGGTGACCTCGATCTCGATCTTCATGCGGGCGTCCACCAGTCCGCACACGAGGGCCGTGGCGGCCGGCCGCGCCTTGCCGAGATGTTCGCCGAAGATCGGGGCGAGCTGCTCGAACAGGGCGGCGTCGACCAGGAAGTAGCGCACGCGCACGATGTCGTCGAGCGTGCAGCCGGCCTGTTCGAGCGCGGCTGCGATGTTGCGGAAGCACTGGCGCGTCTGCACCGCCGGGTCGGGATCGATCGTCATCGCCGCGTAATCGAAGCCGGTCGTGCCCGAGACGTGCACGTAGTCGCCCTCGACCACGGCGCGGCTGTACCCCGCCACCGCCTCGAAGCTCGACCCGGACGAAATCAGCCGTCGCTCGTTCATGCCGTCACCTTCCGCTCACCATGAGAGCTGTTCGCCGTTGTAGTTCAGGAACTTGCCATTGTGCGATTCGTTCGCCGCGTCCAGCACGCGCCGCATGCCGGACACGCTCGTCGCGACGTCGATATCGGCGTCGGCGCCGCCCATGTCGGTGCGCACCCAGCCCGGATGAAAGGCGATGCAGACGATGCCGCGCGGCCCGAGCTCGAGGCTCGCCGCCTTGACCGCCGCATTCACGGCCGCCTTGCTGGCGCGGTAAAGCCATCCGGCGCTGCTCGACATCAGCGACGTCGAGCCCATCCGGCTCGAGATGATCGCCATCCGGCCGCGCGCCGACACCACGGATGGCGCGAGGGCCGCCATCAGCTGCATCGGTGCCCGCACGTTGGTGCGCATCACGAGGTCGAACTCCGCGCTGCCCGGTGGCGTCACGGCGCTGACGCGCGGCCCGTAGACCCCCGCATTGATGATCGCGACGTCGATCGCGCGGCGCGCGACCTGCGCGCCGAACGCGGCGACCGCCGCCTCGTCGAGCACGTCGAGGGGCAGCGCCTCCGCCCCCGCCGCGCGCACGGCGGCGAGCCCGCCGTCCGAGCGGGCGGTACCAACGACCTGCGCGCCCTCCGCCGAGTACTGCCGCGTGAATTCGAGGCCGATGCCGCGCGAAGCGCCGATCACGAGGATGGTGGCCATCGCCTCAGCGCTCCGTGCGGCCGGTGCGTCGCATCTCAGGCCAGTTCGAGGGCGACAGCCGTCGCCTCGCCGCCGCCGATGCACAGCGCCGCGACTCCACGCCTGCCCCCGGTCTTGCGCAGGCCGCCCAGCAGCGTTGCAACGATGCGCGCACCCGAGGCGCCGATCGGGTGGCCGAGCGCGCAGGCGCCACCGTGGATGTTGACCTTGTCGTGCGGCAGCTTGAACTCGCTCATCGCTGCCATCGTCACGGCGGCGAACGCCTCGTTCACCTCCCACAGGTCGACCTCGCCCGGCTTCCACCCGGCCTTCTTCAGCACCTTGTCGATGGCGCCGACCGGCGCCGTCGTGAACCACTCCGGCGCCTGCGCGTGCACGGCGTGCGCGAGGATGCGGGCAACCGGCTTGACACCCATCTGCTGCGCGGTCGAAGCGCGCATCAGGACCAGGGCCGCCGCGCCATCGGAGATCGACGAGGCGTTGGCCGCCGTGATCGTGCCGTCCTTCTTGAACGCGGGCTTCAGGCCCGGGATCTTGTCGAGCTTGGCCTTGAACGGTTGCTCGTCCTTCGCGATCTTCGTTTCGCCGCCCTTGGCGGGGACCATCACCGGGGCGATTTCCCAGTCGAAGCTGCCGTCGGTGTTCGCCTTGATCGCGCGCTCGGTCGAGGCGATGGCGAACTTGTCCTGCTCTTCGCGGGTGAACTTGTACTTGGCCACGCAGTCCTCGGCGAACACGCCCATCGCCTTGCCGCGCTCGTAGGCGTCTTCCAGTCCATCGAGCGCCATGTGGTCGTACGTCGTGAAGGCGCCGTAGCGGTAGCCCTTGCGCGAGTTGACGAGGAGGTGCGGGGCGTTCGTCATGCTCTCCATGCCGCCGGCCACCAGGATGTTGGCGCTGCCGGCCACGAGCATGTCGTGCGCGAACATCATCGTTCGCATGCCCGAGCCGCACATCTTCGAAAGCGTGACTGCGCCGGCCGACTGCGGCAGGCCGGCCGCGAGCACGGCCTGGCGGGCGGGCGCCTGGCCCTGGCCCGCCATCAGGCAGCAGCCCATCAGGACCTCGTCGACCGCCTCGCCCTTCACGCCGGCGCGCTCCACGGCGGCGCGGATTGCGACCGCTCCGAGCTGCCAGGCCTGCAGGCCGGCGAAATCTCCGAGCAGGCCCCCGATCGGCGTGCGGGCGGCGGATGCGATGACGATGGGATCGTTCATGGTGTTCTCCCTTGTTCCGTTGCGGATTGTGGCCCATAGCGCCGACGGAAACGGCGCTCGGTCGGATACGGAAAGACGTCCTCCAGATAACCCGCCTGGATGCGCTTCTTGCGGGCGTTCCAGAACTCGGGCGTCAGCAGGTCGGCGTGGTACTTCATGAAAGCGGCGCGGATGCGGTCGTCGCCGAGCAGGAACGGGCCCCACTGCTCCGGAAACATGTCGCGCTTGTCGACGAGGTACTGGACCTCGCCCGCCATGTCCTCGTCGTCGTACCGGTTCTGGGGGACCGCGCGGAAGTTGCAGTCGGTCATGTACTCGATCTCGTCGTAGTCGTAGAACACGACCCGCCCGAGGCGGGTGACGCCGAAGTTCTTGTACAGCATGTCGCCCGGGAAGATGTTGGCCGCGGCGAGCTCCTTGATCGCGTTGCCGTACTCGTGCACCGCGTGGTCGAGTTCGGCGTCGGTAGCGTGCGTCAGGAAGATGTTCAGCGGCGTCATGCGACGCTCGATGTACACGTGCTTGATCAGCACCTTCTCATCGTCGATCTCGACCAGGCTCGGGCACATGGCGAGCAGTTCCTGGATCAGCGCGGACGAAAAGCGCGCGCGCGGCAGCGTCACCTGCGAATACTCCCAGGTGTCCGCCATGCGGCCCACCCGGTCGTGCACCTTGACCAGCTGGTACTTGGCCATGATCTGCTGGCGGTCCGTGTCCTTGGGATGCGGGATCACGTCCTTGATCAGCTTGAACACGTACGGGTACGACGGCAGCGTGAATACCGTCATGACCAGGCCCTTGATCCCGGGAGCCACCACGAACTGGTCGCTCGAGTGCCGCAGGTGATGCAGGAAGTCGCGGTAGAACAGCGTCTTGCCCTGCTTGGCGAGGCCGACCATCGTGTAGAGCTCGGACGCCGGCTTGGACGGCAGGATCGAGCGCAGGAAGTCGATGTACGCCGACGGCGCCTCCATGTCGACCAGGAACCAGGCGCGCGTGAACGAGAACAGCGTCGTCAGCATGTCGTGCGTGAACAGCACGGTGTCGATGTACAGGTCGCCCGCCGCGTTGCGCAGGATGGGGACCGCGATCGGGGTCAGGCGCGCGCCGTTGATCACGCGCCCGACGATGTAGGCGCCCTTGTTGCGGAAGAACAGGCTCGACAGCACCTGGATCTGGCAGTCGGGCTCCGCGTGCCACGGGCGCCTGAACGCGTCGCCCCTGCGATGCGACTCGCACGCCGCACGCACCACCAGGCGGATGTCGCGCTCGACGTCTTCCCAGCGGCAGGCGAGCCCGTAGTCGATGATGATCTGCCGCAGTGCGTTGCGCAGGCCCTGGGACGCCGGGTAGTAGCTGCGGTACGACGGCGGGTCCGAGTCCATGTGGTCCGTGGCGACGCCCGGACGCACGAAGATGAACTGGTTGCGGAAGTAGTCGCGGTGCAGCAGCTTGGTGCACACCGAATTGAAGAAGGTTTCGGCGCACTCGGGCTGGCGATGCTCGGCCAGCAGGGCGATGAACTGCTGCTTGACCGCCTGCCACAGCGCGTCGCGCTCGATGTCGGTCAGGGAGGCGAGGTCGAACTCGCGGTCGATCCGCTGCACC